>NZ_JQKG01000080.1 GCF_000745915.1 Deinococcus misasensis DSM 22328 | reverse complement strand
ATTGTGATTTCCAACGTTCCAGATGGCCTTTTGCTTGAACGTTATTTGAAAAGGTTCCGGATTGAATGTCTTTTCAAGAACCTCAAGTCTCTGGGTTTTCGGCTGGAGAACACCCACATGACGGATGCTCGGCACCTGGAACGTTTGGTGTGCCTACTGGCAGTGGTGTTCGTGTGGGCGGTGAAACTGGGCGAAAGGGTTCAGATTCCAAAAAAGAAACATGGTCGTTTGGCCCGGAGTGTCTTTCGGGTGGGGATTTCTCTGCTGCTGGAGTTATTCAGGAAGCCATTGTGGGCTTTACTGGAAGGCCTTCAGCTTTTGTTCCCCAAACTTGTCGGGTACTGAGGTACCTGCGGTATTTACCAGCGTATTGTCCATTTCTAAACTTAATCGAGACCACCTGGCGGAAATTGAAGGGATTTTTGATGCCCAGACGGTGTTACAACTCCGTAGCTGAGTTAACGGAGGCTTTGCTGGCTGCCTTCAAGCTGCTGGGAGCCATCAGTCTTTGATTTGGAAAGTTGAGAGGTGTTTTATTGCCACTCGTGAGCATAACGTTCAATGACGCCACCATCAAATAATAAGGTCTGCAGATCAGGAGCAATGAAATAAGTCTGATCAGGATCTGGGTAAACATCGGATCTATAGATACCCGGCCTGTTGTTGTGCCCAGAGTAATAAAAGGCGCTATTCCCCATATCATTCCCAAGAGGGAGCATTCCAGAGTAGAATTCCAAATAATCAAGACAATAATCGCGGACAAACCCATGCATTGACTCAATATCAAAGTTGTACAAATCAAAGTAATCCGCTACACTACAAATAATAACCCCATAATCATCAAGAAAAGAAAAGTACTAAGCAGGAATTTTAACACCAATAAGCTGCTCAATCTCCTGGACCTTTGCGAGGTCTACAGGACGGGCTGGGTCTTGGCTGCTCAGTTGAATGCCAGAATGTAATTGATCTTTAATCTTTTTGAGGGACATAGGTCTTCTCCTGTTGCAGATTTTTAGACCAGGGATTCATGATGGTTGGTCTTTGCCAGCATTCTATCCCATTTTTTATATGGGAGATACTTAGCTCTATATGTCCGCAACGACACCCACCTCCATTGAGGTTGAGGTCCTTGCTGTGTGGGTTTTGAATGAAAGGTGTCCTTGCATCCCTGTCCTGATGTTTGGCCATCAGGTTCTCAGGGGCGCCAGAGCCACCCTTGCCAGGTAGTGACCTGCCCCTCTTTTGCTCTGGTACTTCTGGATCAGGTCTGAGAGTTCCCGCTGGAACATTTTGGCCTCCTGAAAATCCAGTTGCAACTGGGCCAGTTCAAAGAGCATCGCTGGAGCATCCTCTTTCAGCAGGAGTTCATGGAAGCCCGGTCCAGCTTCGTCCATGGACTGCATGTCGATTTTGACGGTGCCTTCTTTCCACACCCGCATTTCCCAGCGGTCCAGTTTGCGCAGGGTCTCGATGCTGGTTTTCACCAGTCCAGCAATGAGTTGCTGGTTGAACGGTTCATCGTGCCTGAGGAGCAGGTCTTCCAGGGTGGAGTTGGGAATCAGGGAAAGCGGAATCAGGAAGCCTTTGCCTGGCGTCTGGTACCACTTGATGGGTTTGCCTTTGCGTTCCTGCACCCTTGCCACCTCCAGCAGCCCGAGGTCCAGGAATTTGTTCACCCAGTACAGCATGGTGTGGCTGGAGACCTGCAGGGTTTCACTGGCGGCTTTCACGGTGCAGGCTTCTTCCATGAAAGGGGCAAGCAACGAGAGGGCTTTGGGTTCGGTGAGCAGCAAGGCCGCTTCAGGGTGGTTCACCGGGCAGGGGCTATCTGGAAAAGGGATGTCCATTTTACATGGCTTAGCCTTACAGTGAACCCACGACCCCATGAGGGTCCAGACACCTGAAAACCCGCTCTCCTCCCACCAGGGTGAACCCCCTGGTTGGCCTTCCCATGGAAAGGAACCCATGCGCACCCAACTCCAACCCACCCCCACAGCCCAGCACACCCTGATCCAGCTTTCCGGGGTTCACCGCACCTTCGAGACCCCCTCAGGGGCGTTCCATGCCTTAAAAGGCATTGACCTCACCGTGGAAAAAGGAGAATTCATTGCCGTGGTTGGCAAATCCGGCAGCGGAAAAAGCACCCTGATCAACGTGCTGACCGGGATTGACTCACCCACCCGTGGAGAAATCCACATCGAAGGCACCCCCATTCACCAGCTGGGTCAGGAACAATTGTCCACCTGGCGCGGCAAAACCGTGGGGGTGATGTTCCAGTTTTTTCAGCTCCTGCCCACCCTCACGGTGATTGAGAACGTGATGCTCCCCATGGACTTCTGCAACACGTACCCCGTCAAAGAGCGCCGGGAACGGGCCATGCAACTGCTGGCAAAACTGGGCATCACAGAACAGGCCAACAAACTGCCCACGGACCTTTCGGGGGGGCAGCAGCAACGGGCCGCCATCGCCCGGGCGCTTGCCAACAATCCACCCATTCTGGTGGCCGATGAACCCACCGGGAATCTCGATTCCGCCACCTCGCTGGAGGTCATGCAACTTTTCGCCGCTCTGGTGAAAGAAGGCAAAACCGTCCTGATGGTCACCCACGAACGGGAGTACGCCCGCTTCTTCACCCGCACCCTCACCATGCAAGACGGCAGGCTCACATGAATGTGCGCTGGAAGAAAATCCTCGGGGATGTGCGCGCACTGCAGGGGCGCATGGTGCTGATGGTCCTCGCCCTCACACTGGGCCTCTTCGGGATGGGCACCATCCTCACCGCCTACACAGTGCTGATGCGGGAAGTGTCGGTGAATTACCTCTCCACCCGCCCCGCTTCAGCCCAGCTGGAACTGGACCGGGTGGACGCCCTGCTGGTGCAAAAAGCCGCCCGGCAACCCGGCATCCAGCATGCGGAGGCCAGCAGCACCTTCACGGCCCGAGTGCAGGCCAAGGATGGCCGCTGGTTTCCGGTGCTGCTTTTCGTGGTGCCCGATTTTGAGGGGCTCACCCTGAACCGTTTTCGTCCAGAAACCGGCCAGTGGCCCCCCAAGACGGGCAGCATGCTCTTGGAGCGCGAAGCCCTCAAACTCCTGAATGCCGTGAACGGGGACACCTTCACCCTCGACACGCCCCGAGCAGGAAAACGCAAGCTGCAGGTTTCTGGCACCGTGCATGATCCGGGTCTCGCACCAGCGTGGCAGGAACAAACCGTGTACGGCTACATCACCCCCCAGACCCTCCAGACCCTCGGGGAGAAAGCAGAACTTCACCTGCTGAAAGTGGAGGTTCAGGACGCCAGCCAAACAGAAACCACCATTGCAGGACTGGGCCGTTGGCTGAAAAGCCAGGGACGCACGGTGCATGAGGTACGCATCCCACCTGCCCGCAAACATCCCCATCAGGGCCAGATGAATGCAGTGCTGGTGATGTTCCTGATCTTCAGCGGACTGGCCTTCTTGCTTTCAGGCATCCTCACCGCGACGTTGATTGCAGGGCTGCTCTCCCAGCAGATCCGACAGATTGGGATCATGAAAAGCATCGGGGCCAACACCCGCCAGATTGCCGGGCTTTACCTCACCCTCGTGGCAGGGCTGGGTCTGGTGGCAGTGCTGGTGGGGCTCCCTCTGGGCACCCTCGCTGGTCAGGGTTTTGCCGAGGTGGTGGCGTCCCTGTTGAACTTTGACCTGAACTCCAAAGCGGTGCCCCTGTGGGCGGTGCTGCTCGAAGGGGGGGTGGGCCTCGTGCTTCCGGTGCTCCTCGCCCTCGTTCCCATCCTTGGGGCCACCCGCACCACGGTGCTCAGGGCCCTCTCGGACCATGGGGTGAAACCCGATGCCCGGGGACCCCTCTGGGTGGAGTGGTTGCTGCAGAACCTGCCCAACCTGGACCGCACGTTGCTCTTGTCCATCCGCAACGCGTTTCGCAAAAAGGGCCGCATACTGCTCACCCTGACTTTGCTGGCAGCCGCCGGAGGGATGTTCCTGACCAGCCTGAATGTCAAGGCTGCATGGGAAAGAAACCTCGCTGACGCCGCTCTGGACCGCAAGCATGACCTGGAGTTGCGCCTGCAGGACTTCGCGTCAGAGCAGCAGGTTTTGCAGGTGCTGCAAGGCACACCGGGCGTGAAAACCGCCGAAGCCTGGAGTGTGCTGCCCGCAGCGGTTGGCCGCAAAGACGGACTCAGTGTGGTGCGCACCTACCCTGATGGAGGGCACGGCAGCCTCAGTGTGCGCTCGGTTCTCGCAGCCAGTCAACTGGTGCGACTCAAGGTGCTGGAAGGCCGCTGGTTGAAAGCAGGTGACACCGGTGTGGTGCTCAACCACAACGCCAGAGCCTTCTTTCCAGAGGTTCAGGTGGGTGAAACCTTACGCATGACGGTGGAAGGGAAGCCTGTCACCCTGAAACTGCTGGGTGTGGTGCGGGAAATCGTGTCCCCTGCTGCGGCTTACGTTCTCCCGGACACCTTCTCTGGGATTCTGGGGACTTCCGGGAAAGCCAATGCCTTCAGGATTGCGCGTCTTGCTGGCGCTTCCCCGCAGGTGCCTGCCGAAATCGAAAAGAGGCTGAGACAGGCCGGAATTCCGCTGAAGGCTGGGGTGTCAGAAGAGATGCTGGATGATGCAGTAAGCGGACACGTGTACATCCTGATTGTGGCCCTGATGCTGATGGCCATGGTGATGGCCGTGGTGGGTGTGCTGGGACTGGCGGCCAGCATGGGAGCGAACGTGGTGGAACGCACCCGGGAGTTTGGCATCATGCGCGCCGTGGGGGGCACGTCCAGAACCATCGTGCGAAACGTGACGTCTGAAGGACTGTTCCTGGCAGGGCTCAGTTTCGTGTTCGCGGTGCTCACCTCCCTGCCGTTGTCCTACGGGGTGGGTGCACTGGTCGGCATGATGTCCTTCCGTTTCCCTTTGCCCCTCACGGTGTCCCTGTGGGCTGCTGTTTTGTGGCTGCTGCTGGTGACCTTTGGAGCCTTTGTGGCCAGTGTGATCCCGGCAACGGGTGCCGCAAAGCTGACGGTCCGTGAAACCCTCTCATACCAATAAAAAGGAGAAAGACATGAACAGAAATGCAAAAGTGGCATCGGTGGTGCTGGGTGTGGTGGCTCTGGGAGGTTTGCTTTACCTGATGCACCATTTCAATGTGCTGGGCCTGATGAAGCAACTGCACGGTGGGTGAGGTTTCCTTTTGAGCATGGCCCCGGAAATTTCCGGGGCCATCGAAGGGGTGAGCGTCAAGTCAGCCTGGTTTCACACGAAAAATCTGCTCTGCCAGTGCCCTGCTCTGGGGGGTTTGCACCACCTCCGGATGGTGGGCCAGCGCAACTTCACGCTGAATCACCGGCCGCACAGGCACACTTGCCAGCGCAGCAGTGGAGTGGGGAATCAGCAGTTCAGGCACCAGACTCACCCCAATGTTTTCTTCCACCAGAGCCATCAAAGTGGTGAGGTCTCGGACTTCGTAAACCACATCAAGGGTCAACCCTTGTTGCATGAAAGCCTGACGGATCAAGGGCTCACAGCCAAACTTGGAGAGCACATAGGGGTAAGGAGAAATCTGGGACAGCAAGATTTCTCCTTCAACATCCAGCGGGTGACCGTGGGGCACAATCAACCTCAGTTGGTCTTGAAAGACAGCCTTGAGCTGAAAGTGGGAATGGGTGGGCAGTTCAACAAAGGCCAGATCCACCGTGTGGTTGTCCAGCCAGCGTTCCACTTCACTGGAGGTGCCTTCAAAAATGAGCACCTCCACCTGAGGGTGCTGTTGTTTGAGGGCACTGATCGCTCTGGGCAGAATCCGGCAGGACGTGCTGGGAAAACTTCCAATCTTCACCTTGCCTGATACCTCACCTTGCTGCTGGCGCGCTGCAAGTTGAAGCTGAGCGACCCCGTGGGCAATGCTGCGAAAATACGGCAGCAGGGCCTCTCCTTGAGGGGTGAGGCGCACCCCGGAGCGGTCCCGCTGAAGCAGCTTCACCCCGAGTTGTTTTTCCAGTTTGGAGAGGCTGTGGCTGACCGAAGACTGGGCCACATTCAACCGGAAAGCCGCCTCAGTGAAACTTCCCGTTTCCAGCACCATCAAAAACACCTGGACCTGTGACAAGAGCATACATGGAAAGTATACATCGAAATCGTGCATGAATGAATCAAATCCATCTATTTGATTCATGAAAGTCCCTGTTTTATCCTGTTGGGGAAAGAAACAGCGGTTCAGCAGGTTTCTTTCAGCAGGCTGATCTGTGCGCCCAGACCCAGGTGCCTGATTCTTTCTGCCCACTCACCCCCCATTCCATCCTGTCAGGATGCTGCCCCAAAGCAGCACCCGTCTTGCATCTGTGCCAGTCAGCCTGTTGCTGGCCAGAGCAGAAAGGAACCCATGCCTTACGTGAAAATTGAGATCACCCGTGAGAACAACACCCGGGAGCAAAAGCTCCTCCTGATTGCGGCGGTCACCCAGGCCCTGCAGGACATCCTCGGCAAGGACCCTGCCACCACCTTCGTCACCATCGATGAAATCGACACCGACAACTGGGGCATCGGGGGCGAACTGGTGACCGACCTGCGCCAGCGAAAAGCCCATGGATGAAGTTTTGCAAAGCCCAGATCGGCAGATGATCGAAAATCTGCTTCAGGTGTATTTTGACGGTCTTTACACCTCTGACCCCCAGAAACTTTCTGAAGTCTTCCATCCCCAGGCACACTACATCACCCCATCTCAGGGAGACTTCTTGCAGCTCAGCTTGCAACAGTATTTGCAACGCGTTTCTCAGCGCACCTCGCTGGAAGGCACAGGATTCATTCGCACCGACCGCATTGAACGCATCGAACAGCTCAGCGAGGACACCGCTCTGGCGGTGGTGACCTGCTCCCTTCCCGGACGGCGTTTCAAAGACCTGCTGGCCCTGGCGAAAACCGAAGGACGCTGGACCATTGTCTCCAAAGTGTTCCACTGGGATCCCCTCCCGGAATCAGAAAGGATGAACCCATGAAAACCCTCGTACTCTATGCCCACCCCTTTGAAACCAGTTTCAACCACGCTGTGCTGGAAGTGGTGACCCGGACTTTGAAAGCCCACCAGGCAGAGGTGGCGGTGCGTTCCCTTTACCAATTGAACTTCCAGCCCATTGCCAGCACCACCGATTTTGCAGCTCTGGCAGAAGGAGAAACCAGTGCAGATGTCAGGGATGAACAGAACTGGGTGCTGTGGGCAGACCAACTCATCCTGATTTATCCAGTGTGGTGGACGGGCATGCCTGCCATCCTGAAAGGCTACTTTGACCGGGTGTTCACGCCAGGATTTGCTTACCGGTACGAAGACGGCATCAAACAACGTCTGCTGCAGGGCAAACAGGGGCTGATTTTCAGCACCACCGGAGCCACCCGTGAAGCCTACGAAAAAGGCATGTTTGAAGCCATGAACCGCACGCTGGATGAAGGCATCTTTGCGTTTTCTGGCATTGAAGTCAGGGACCACCACTACATGAGCAACCTGCCAGGCAGCACAGCAGAGGAACGAGAGAAGATGCTGCTGGACGTTGAGCAGAAGGTGGCCGAACTGATTTTTCCATCTTCCCGCTCTCTCACAGCTTCAGGATGCTTCTGAAGGCCCTGAACAGGACAGGATTCTGACAGGAACGTGTGTTCGAATCACACTCCAGAAGAGGGACCTCGAAAGGGCAAGCCCACCGCCTCCAGCCTTCCTCTGGCGTCCTGGATTATTTGTGCTCGAGAAAAGGTGGATTTCGAAAACAGGGCTCTCTGAAAAACGGTAGGGTGCGGGTTGGGCTGATCCCTGCAGGGAGGGTTTCAGGCAGAAATGCCTACTGGCAGCACGGTGAGGGAATTTACTGTGCTGCCAGTAGGCATTCACTTGCCCGGCCCGGTGGGAAGGATCGACACCCACAGTGACGTCCACCGGGAACAGTGCGTGTCCATGCAGGAGACCCCACAGCTGCAGAGGTGTTCCCCACCGGGCGCACCTCACAACTGGCACCTGCACTCTGGCGCGGAGGTGTGGATCACAGGGGCTGCGGTGTGGCGTTCGGAGACTTCTGCTGCAGGCCTCCCCATTTGGGGAGTTGAGGTTTGAAGGGTATGTTTTTTTGTATTTTGTTTGTGAAATTTTTATTGTTTATATAAGTGTTTGACCGCCAGAGGAAACCGCTTTGCCCACTCTGACTCGTGGTGAATGGCCCCTTCAAACAACTGAAATTGCAGTTCTTCACGGTACCCGAGTTCTCTGAGCCGTTTTTCGGTGTAATGGGCATCTTTCACGTAAGCTTCCTGGATCCATGGAATTTCGGCGGTTTCCTGGTCTCCCACGTCCATGTAGATCCGGCCCGGGTGGTGGATGACGTTCGAGAGCCATGGGACGTACTCCCCTTCTGTGAGCCAGAACGCTGGACTGAGCACCCCTGCCAGAGCAAAAACGTCGGGTCTGCTGAAAAAGCCGTACAGGCTGATCAGACCTCCCATGCTGGATCCCATCAGTCCAGTGTGATCACGGTCTGACAGGGTGCGAAAGTCCTGATCGATCAGGGGTTTGAGGGTGTTTGCGAGGTACTGGATGTAAAGGGGGGCTTTGCCTCCTCCCCTGACACTGTGCTTGTGAAAATTGTATTCATTGTCGCGCTGACCAGCGAGGTTGGGGATGCCCACCACAATGATTTCCAGCCCTTCCTGTGCGAGCCTTTCCAGACTTTCATCCACCTGCCATTCGCCCGAGTAGGAGGAAAGGTCATCAAAGAGGTTCTGACCGTCGTGCATGTAAAGGACCGGATAACGGCGGTCTGGATGGGTTTCGTAACGGGGTGGAAGACAAACGGTGATGTCCCGGTGGTTGTCCAGTTCAGGGCTGTGGTGGTTTTTGAAGGTCAGCAGGTGGCCTGTAGCAGTGCTGCCTTCCTGCTTGAGGTATGGGGTCCAGTTTGAATTCATGTTCATTTCACTGTACAGACTGACATGGTGTCAGGGTCAACGGCAAAGGGAGCCTGGTGGTCTCCTCTGCTTCTAAACCCCAAACCAAAACTTCGGTCGTCAAACCATTTCTCATCAACATCAAAGCTCAATCAAATGCTCAGAAGAGGCGCAACCCTTGAGAAGGGTGAATCGATTGCTGGGTTTCAGGTGCCTCCTCTTCATCATTCGAAATGTGGTGCAAGAGGTCAGCCATTTGGCCATGTGCGATTTTTTTCGTGTGTCATCTTCAAAAGGTACCCCTGAGGAATGCGTTTGACGTTTGATCTTGTTGAGCTGGCCCTTCGCCGTGGACAGGGTCATGCCCTGATGTTTTTGGAACACCACCCTTCAGAGCAAGCCCATGAACTGGTGCTGCAGGCCTTGCCAAAGTCCAGTGTGCTGGACGTTGCCCTTGAAAAATTGGGAAGTGTTTACCTGCTGGAAACCCGTCTGGAACGAAACACGGACCTGCGAAAGACAGCAGCGTTTCATCTGGAACAAACCAGATCTGATGGAGAAACAGGATGACCCAGAGGATAAAAGCAGGACTGATCCGATCCATTCCATGTGATTCTCTGGAGTTTGAAGGATGATCTTATCGATTGACTTTGATTTGTGTGCGTCTGGCTGGGGATATGTTTCTTCAGAACGAGGGGCCTTGTGTCTGCCCACAGAGAGAATCAGTGAGGATTTTTCGCAGCCTGCTTTGAAGACTGGTACAACTGAAAGTCCAGATGCAGGTCCGATGCAGGTCCCTGAGCACATCTAACCCAACCGTTCTACCCATGCTTTAGGGCAAACAAATCCAAAGAGGGGTTCGAGGGGATTGATTTCAGGATGTTTTCAAGACCTTTGTCGTTGCGGGAACCTCCGTGTATTTCTACAGGTCAGGAGTGCCTGACAAAATTTTTTGTAAGTCAAATTTGTTGCGTTTTGGCTCAGTACCCGACAGTTTGATTGAGGCGTAAAAAAGCCAGACTGGTACAGTAAATCTGCTATGAAACACTGTCCGTCTGGCAAAAACCAGCATACCCTAACTGCTGCCCTCAGGGAACACTTTCCCTATCGAAAAAATCACCTCCATACCCTCGGTCAGGTGCTCCAATCCCTCCTGGAGGGAAAACATGTCATCCAGCAGAGTATTGCTGACCGTCTCCCCGGAGAGGCTCAAAACACGTCCAAGCTCAGACGCGTCGAACGCTTCT
The DNA here is from genome assembly GCF_000745915.1 of Deinococcus misasensis DSM 22328. NCBI lineage: Bacteria > Thermotogati > Deinococcota > Deinococci > Deinococcales > Deinococcaceae > Deinococcus > Deinococcus misasensis. The sequence continues at coordinate 61 of NZ_JQKG01000080.1, read as the reverse complement.
TTTCCACCCATCCTCTCAGTCAGCACCACACTGCACCTTACCTGCTCGACAACCTCCCACA
>NZ_JQKG01000079.1 GCF_000745915.1 Deinococcus misasensis DSM 22328 | reverse complement strand
GGTCGAGCCTGGCGAAGACCCGATTGAAGGTGTCATGGGAGGGTATACCGGTGTGGAGGTCCAGGAAGCTTGAGAGCCAATCCCGTTTGAGTTCCCCAAAATCCTCCATGTCATAGAAGCTGTCTGCATCGCTGAGCACAGCACACAGGGCAATGACGATCACGTTGATGAGGGGTTGATTGAGCCCTCGGTTTGTCCGGGGATCAGGGAGCTCAGAGAAGTGCTGGACTGCGAGTTTCAGTTGCTCGGGGTTCATGTCTTACCTTAACCCCTTCGCGACGTGCGTCACCCCTGTTCTGCTTTCTGCTCTATTTACATCCTCACCCCAAAACCTGATACCATAATATGTTTGCCTTTCAAAGGCACATCGGCGCATCTGGCCCCTGATTCCTTCCAGATGCGGCACCGGAAGGAGGAATCATGCATAAAGTCGCCATTGTGGGTCGCCCCAACGTGGGCAAATCCAGCCTGTTCAACAGGCTCATTGGCCGCCGTGAAGCGGTGGTCGCAGATTTTCCCGGCGTGACCCGGGACGTGAAAGAACATGTGATGCTCTACGAGAACCACCGCATCGTCCTGATGGACACCGGAGGGCTCTGGAGCGGAGACGAATGGGAACAACACATCCGTGACAAGGCCGAGATGGCCATTCACGATGCCAAATGTGTGGTGTTCGTGCTGGACCCCAGAGACGGACTCAACACCGCCGATTACGAAGTGGCCGAATGGCTGCGCAAAATCGGCAAACCCGTGATCATCGCTGCCAACAAAATGGACTCGGTGAAGCACGAAGACGTGTACACCGCAGAACTCTGGGCTCTGGGTTTTGATGTGCCTGTGCCCATCAGTGCCGAGCATGCCCGTGGTCTGGATGAACTCATGCGCCGGGTGCTCGAACACCTCCCAGAGGATGACGAGGATTACCCAGAGATTGCGCCCATCCGCATCTCCCTGATTGGCCGTCCCAACGTGGGCAAATCCAGTTTGCTGAACGCCATCACGGGTTCGGATCGGGTGATTGTCAGTGACATTCCCGGAACCACCCGGGACAGCATCGACATCGAATGGAACTTTGCTGGTCAGCGTTTCATTCTGGTAGACACCGCCGGGATCCGCAAACGTCCGGATTCCAGCATCGAAGAATTCAGCATGATGCGCTCTGAAGCGGCCATTGCCCGCAGTGACATCATCTGGTTGGTGGTGAATGCTGGAGAAATTGGCGACCACGAACTGAAACTGGCCAACATGGCTTACGACAGCGGCAAACCTGTGGTGATTGTGGTCAACAAGTGGGATCTGGTGCCGGATCCCGAACTCAAACGCACCGAGCGCTTGCTGGACGAGAAACTGGCCCACTTGCACTTTGCCCCCAGGGTGTACACCTCGGCCCTGAACGATTACGGCATCCATGACATGCTGGCAGAGGCCATCAAGCTCTACGAGAAATGGCAACGCCGCATTGCCACTGGAGAACTCAACAAGTGGCTGGATGTCTGGCAGATCAAACAGGCCACCCCCAACTTCAAGGGCAAACCCCTGAAGATGATGTACATCACCCAGGCCGAGATTGCCCCTCCCACCTTCGTGATTTTCTGCAACAAGGAAGATTTCGTGACCCGAGCTTACGAGAACTTCCTGCAAAACCGCATCCGCGAAGACCTCGATCTGGCAGGTGTGCCTGTGCGGATTGTCTGGAAAGAGCGCGGAGCGTTCAAAAGCAAATCTGAGCGCATTGAAGCCCAGAAGAAAAAAGCCCGTCAAGAGGATTGACCCCTTAACCCCCTGCTTCTCGCTTTGCTTGAAGCTGTCCCCCTTAACGAAGGGGGACAGTGTGAGCATGGCGAACACAGGGGGTTTACAGGGGGTAGGGATCTTTCGTCTAGCTTTACGGGACAAAATTTATTGTGGGTCTGACACTATCCCCTATAAACTGGTAGCTATGTTAGAAGTCATTCGTACCCTCTCCAAAAAAACCCCAAGCAAAATCGTCCTCGTGGTGTTGGACGGTGTGGGCGGCCTGCCCCTCGAAACCAACGGTGAAACCGAACTGGCCACCGCCAAAACCCCCAACATGGACGCTCTGGCCAAAGACAGCCAGCTCGGACTGGTGGAACTGGTTGGCGCAGGCATCACCCCCGGAAGTGGCCCCGGCCACCTGAGCCTGTTTGGTTATGACCCCATCACTTTCACTGTGGGCCGTGGTGCCCTGTCTGCTGTGGGCATTGGCGTGAAACTGAATGCTGGCGATGTGGCCGTGCGTGGAAACTTCGCCACCCTCGGAGAAGACCGCGTGGTGCTGGACCGCCGTGCAGGCCGTCCTTCCGACGAGAAAAACGCCGAGATTGTTGCAAAACTGAAAGCCGCCATCCCTGAGATCGACGGCACCCCTGTGGAAATCTACACCGAGTCCGAGCACCGTTTTGTGGTGGTGTTCCGTGCCAATGGAACCGCTCTGGGTGCCAACGTCAGCGATGTGGACCCTCAGGTGACGGGCGTCCAGCCCATGGTCGCCAAAGCCAACGATGAAGCCAGCGCCAAAACCGCTGCTCTGGTCAATGCTTTTGTGGCCCGCACCGAAGAAGCCCTCAAAGACGAGCCTCAGGTCAACGGTGCCCTGTTCCGTGGGTACTCGGATGTGCCCCACTTCCCCAGCTATGAGGACGTGTACCAACTGAAAGCCGCTTGCATCGCTTCTTACCCCATGTACAAAGGTCTGGCCAGTCTGGTCGGCATGGATGTGCTGGATGTCCCCGGCGAAGAAGACGCCATGGAAGAAAAAATGCAGGTCCTCAAGGACAACTGGGACAAGTACGATTTCTTCTACCTGCACTCCAAGAAAACCGACTCCACCGGCGAAGACGGCAACTTCGCAGCCAAAGTCAAGAAAGTGGAGCTGTTTGACAGCCTCCTGCCCAAGATTCTGGAATTGAACCCCGATGTGATCGCCATTGTGGGTGACCACTCCACCCCCAGCAAACTGGCCAGCCACTCCTGGCACCCCGTGCCTTTCCTGCTCAAGAGCGAGTATGGCCGCAAGGACCTTGCGGCCCGTTACACCGAAGAAGAAGCAGGCAAAGGCAGTCTGGGTCTGCGCAAAGGCACCGATGTGATGCCCCTCCTGATGGCCAATGCCCTGAAACTGCAAAAATACGGCGCTTAATATATACAGTCTCCAGCCTCCAGAGCTTTCAGGGCTCTGGAGGTTTTTTCTGTTTTGAGTGACACGGGTTTTTTCTGTTCAGGATGTTTTTTATCGCTGTTGAACATGGAAAGCAGTGATTTTCAGAAGGCATGTGAATTTCAAGCAAAAAGATTGTGCCCTTCATGCAAGGACACAATCTTTTGTGTGTGGATGGGTTTTGACTGTCCCTTTTTAAAGGACAGAAAGGGCTTTAAAAGGGCTTGTTGCCTTTTTTATGCGGCATTTTTTGCTGAAAATCTTTTTTGCTGAATTTTGATTTTGCATGCTTGTGAGCTTGTGCTGCCAGAAAGGGATATTTCTGAAACAGTTCTTTCTGGATGGCACGCAAGTCATTGATTTTCCCACTGAGGGCAATTTGATCATCAATGACCGCTTTTTGGGCCAGCAAGCGTGCCTCTGCAACAGACCTCTGGTTTTTCAGGGCGTCTGTGTAAGCCTGCAGGGCTCTGGTGCGGAGGTCTTTGACCTGCCGCATGACCTCTTTGCGCGAAGCCTGCCAGTTTTTGAACTTTTCCTGGTCTTCTGCACTCAGGCGGGACATCTTGGTCAGGTTTCGGGCTTCTTGTTGCAGCTGCTTGAGGGGGGCAGGGTTGGTTTGGGCAAAACCAGCAGAAGAGGCGAGCAGGGCCAGAAGGATCAGCATTTTTTTCATCTTGGGTTCTCCTTTCTGTCTGTTTGGATGCAAAAACCCCACCCAAAGTTCCAGAGTGTGCACCAAAACTTGCACAACCGGCAAAAATTCTGGCTTGGTCAACGGGATGTTCAGGGTTTTTTGGACAAAAGTCAGAATTACTCGGATATATCAGAGAAATAGCACTCAAAACTTGCAAACTGTGAATCAATATTTGTACAACTTGCAAGAATTCGCTTGACATGCCGAATGTTTATGCCTATCCTTACTTTCAAGAGCCGTTACAGGCATGGGAGGTCAAGCTATGAAACTCATCACAGCCATCATCAGACCCGAGAAGCTGGGGGCCGTCAAAGAAGCCCTCTTCAAGGTCGGCGTCACCGGGATCAGCCTGAGCCGCGTCTCTGGCCACGGTGGAGAGCGCGAAATCATCGAGCACTACCGCGGAACCCAGGTGCGCATGGAGTTCCACGAAAAAGTTCACCTGCAGATTGCGGTCAGTGAGCCTTTTGTGGATGTGACTGTGAATGCCGTTTTGCAAAGCGCCCGCACCGGCGAAGTCGGAGATGGCAAGATTTTCGTGCAACCTCTGGACCGCGTGATCCGCATCCGCACCGGCGAACAGGACGTGGACGCCCTCACCCCGGTCAACCAACCCGAGACCACCGCTGCTGCCTTAGGGGGTAAGAAATGAAGAAGCATTTGGCAACCGCTCTCGCTCTGACCGGAGTCGCTCTGGCCGCCGATCCCACACCCGTGATCGACCGTGGCGACACCGCATGGCTTCTGGCCTCCACCGCTCTGGTGCTCCTGATGACCCCCGGTTTGGCCTTCTTCTACGGTGGCCTCACCCGAGCCAAAAGCGTCCTGAACACCATGATGATGAGCTTCATCGCCATGGGTGTGGTGGGTGTGCTGTGGGTGCTGTTCGGTTACACCCTCGCTTTCGGTGACAACGCCACCAGCCCATGGATCGGCACCCTTGCCAACATCGGCATGAACGGCATCGGACAGAATTCACTGGCCGCCACCTTCGAAGAAGGCCACTACATTCCCAAATACGTCTTCGTGATGTTCCAGGGCATGTTCGCCATCATCACCGCCGCACTGATCAGCGGTGCAGTGGTGGACCGCATGAAGTTCGGTGCATTCACCCTGTTCATCGCCATCTGGACCCTTGTGGTGTACTCCCCTCTGGCCCACATCGTCTGGGATGCCAAAGGCTACCTGTTCAACCTCGGCGCTCTGGACTTCGCTGGTGGCACCGTGGTGCACATCTCCTCCGGTGTGGCTGCTCTGGTGGCTGCTCTGGTGCTGGGTCCACGCCTGAAGTCCACCAAACGCGCTGGAGTGCCCCACAACGTGCCTTTCGTGCTGCTGGGTGCAGGTCTGCTGTGGTTCGGCTGGTTCGGCTTCAACGCAGGTTCTGCTCTGGGCGCCAACGGCAGTGCATCTCTGGCCTTCATCACCACCTCCACCGCCACCTCTGCTGCCATGCTCGGCTGGCTCCTCTGGGAAGTCATCCGCGGTCAGAAACCCAGTGCTGTGGGCGCTGCCACAGGCTCTGTGGTCGGTCTGGTCGCCATCACCCCCGCCGCTGGATTCGTGAGCCCTGTGTACGCCATCCTGATTGGTCTGATCGCTGTCTCCGCTTCCTTCTGGGTGGTGCAACTCAAGAACAAACTGGCTGCCGATGACGCTCTGGACGTCTTCGCTTGCCACGGTGTGGGTGGCATCATCGGAGCCCTGCTGACCGGAGCTTTCGCCTTCAGCACTGGTGCTGGCAAAGGCACCCTTGAGCAACTGGGCATCCAGGCCATCAGCATCCTGTTCGCTGTGGTGCTCTCTGGAGTGGGTTCCTTCGTGATCCTCAAAGTCATCGACGCCATCATGGGTCTCCGTGTGGCCCCCAACAAAGAAACCGCTGGAATGGACCTCTCCGAGCACGCCGAAGAAGGTTACAGTGGCAACGACCTCTCCTACGCCGAAGACAACAAGAACCCTCTGGGTGCTCCTGTGATCCTCTCCACCTCGGCCACCGACTGAAACTCTCCGCTTCTCCTCTCAATGTGAACAAAGGCAGCCTGTCGGGGGCTGCCTTTGTTCTTGTGTTGGGCTGGGTGTGTTGGGCTGGGCTCAGCGAAGCCAGATCAACGTGCAGGGTTCAGGGTGCTCAGGATCACCTGCAGTTCCTCCAGAGTGATTTCCCCTCTGGCATAGCGTTCTCTGGCAATGTCTGTGGCAGCGTCTTTGTGGTCATGGTTCCAGTGGGCAAATTTCTGTTCGAAAGGGTGTTTCCAGTCTTGGTGTTTCCAGTCTTTCTGATGCCCTCCATCAGAAGCCGCAGTCCGGTAAGCTTTCCATTTTTTGTGTTTGATGGCTCTTGCCAGAAACAGACCGCCCACCAGCAACAACAGGAAACCACCAAAACCGCCTCCGTGGTGATGGTGGTCGGTGTAGGGACCAGCATAAGGTCCCTGGGCAGGGGTGTAAACCTGGGCTTGATAAGGGGCAGCGGGTGCAGGATTGTTGATGATCACGTCCATGTGGGTCTCCTTTGAACCAGAGCATTTCTCTGGGGTGACCTCAAAGTACTTCTGGGTGTGTGAAAGGGAATTGCAGGCATTGTGAATGGGCTGTGAACGTCAGTGGGTCTGAAGGCGGGTGATGTGCAGGCGGTTCCTTCCGGTGCGTTTGCCTTCGTACAGGTTCTGGTCGGCCTGCTGGATGAAGGGTTCAAGCTGGTCTGCTGAGTGGATTTCACTGATTCCACCGATGGTCAGGGTGGGCTGCATGCCCAGCGTGGCAAATTCTGCTCCAGCCACCTGCTGGAACTGAAAGCGGATGCGCTCTGCGATGTGCAGGGTGTCTTCGTGGGCCACGCCAGTCAGGATCAACAGAAACTCTTCTCCACCGTAACGGATGGCCACGTCGGTCTGGCGAATGGCTTGCTGGACCACCCTTCCGAGGCAGCGCAGCACTTCATCGCCCACCTGATGCCCATGCGTGTCGTTGATGCTTTTGAAGTGGTCCAGATCTATTAGGAGGACACTTTCCTGCTTTCCGGGTGCCCGCTGTTCCAGATGGCTTCTCAGGTAATTGCGGGTGCGAAGCCCGGTCAGGGGATCGGTCTCTGCAAGGTGTTGAAGCTGGTTTTTGAGGGTGTTGACCAGTTGAATCTGGCTGTCAAACACAAAAAAGGCAAACACCATGATGCCCGCAATGGAAATCAGGCAAATCACAATCAGGCTGACCCAGTAAGCGGCTTCGGTGCTGCTGGCCTCTCTGGGTTGGGACATCTGCACAAACCGGAACACATTCAGCAGGATGATGGTCAAAAACACCCCGTTCAGGTGCAGTCTGGACACCCGAGATGCCCTCAGGGGTTGGGTTTGCAGCAAACCCATCATGTAAAGCGAAAACAGGATGTAATAAATGGCTGCAGTGACTGTGATGGGGGTGGTGCTGCCCCACAGGGACATCAGGACCAGAGAACCCTGTGCCATGCGGTGCATCAGGGAGGCTCTGGGGGTGTGTACGGGGCGTTCAAAGTTTTTTTCGATGCCCCTATAAAATCCGTAGAGGGTGCCCAGAAAAGAACCGTTGACCAGCAAAGTGGCCACCAGATACAGCGAAATGGATTGCTGTGCCAGATTGCTGATCAGGATCAGAAACATGGTGGTGGCCGAAACCACCAGCAACGCTGTTGACCACACGAAGTATTTGGCGCCAAAGTCCCGGCTTTTCAAACCAAACGTGGAAACAGAGAGCAAAGCAACAAACAAGGTGATGCACAGCAGGAGAATGCCCACCATTTTGAGTTCGATGGCAAGGGTGTCCACAGGGCCTCCAGAGCCAGCATGACACAGGTGTTCGTACGGTTTTCTTTCAAAACAACCAGAGCCATTGTAAAAATCCTTTTAATCTTGTGGGATCGTTTGCAAGCTTTGTTAAGCTTGTGTCAGGAGGAAGGCAATCATGGCAGGATTCAAAGATTTCATCATGCGGGGCAATGTTGTGGATCTCGCAGTGGGTGTGGTGATCGGTGCAGCTTTCGGAGGTGTGGTCACCTCTTTCACCAATGCGTTCATCAATCCGCTGATCAAACTGGCCACCGGTGGCGTTCAAGACGGCGTGATCAAAGGAGGCAAATTCAGTGTGGCAGGGGTGGATTTCCTGTATGGGGATTTCGTCTCAGTGATCCTGAATTTCCTGATCACCGCTGCAGTGGTGTATTACGCTGTGGTGCTTCCCATGAACCACCTCAAAGAAATGCAGAAAGCCAGAGCGAAAGCAGCCCAACCTGAGCAGGCTCCACCTCCTTCCCTGACGCTGGATCAGGAACTGCTCAAAGAGATCCGCGATTTGTTGAAAACCCAGCAGACAAAACAGTAACACCCATCAAACGAAAAAGGCACCTTGTAGGGGTGCCTTGCTTTTTGAAGCGAACAGCAAAAAACTCAGAAATTGATCAGGGGGCCCACACCCATCGCAGCAAGTCTGACGCCCACCACAATCAGGATCAGGTTCACGAACCATGCACCCAGCACCACTTTGCGGTCGTCTTTTTTGGCCACCGCATGACCGATGCCCATGGCGATGATCATCAGGACCGGGTGCCACACAGACACAGGCACTTTCTGGACCAACAACACCAGAGCCCCGATCAGGACGTTGATGTCCAGCATGATGGGAGCCACGCGTTGCATGGGGGTTTTGTTTTTGATGGCATACCAGACCAGCACCACGATGGGCACCAGCATCAAGAGTTCGCCGTAGTACTTGTGGATCATGTAAAGTCCGTTCACTGTTCCTCCTGAAAAGTGTGGATTTGGCTGTCCAGCCAGCTTTTTTCGGCCTCCAGCAGCACGCGAGAGCGTTCCAGAGCCAGATTGCCCTGTGCATGGCGGGACAGGTGGGAAAGCTGCAAACCGAGGGCTTCAGAGCGGTTCTTGAGAACCTGTTGTTGCTGCATGCGAGGCAGGTCTTCCAGAAACAGCAAGGCCACTTCGCTGAACGCCTCTGGCCGGATCTGGGTCAGGTGATCGGTCAGCAGGGTCAGGAATTGTTCACGGCCCGAATCGGTCAGGTGGTACACCTTGCGAGGGGGGCGGTTTTGTTCCTGTTCCTGATGGCTTTCAATCAGGCCCATCTGTTCCATTTTGTCCAGCAGGGCATAAGCGGTGGGACGGGGAAGATGTACCGGGCAACCCAGCCCATGTTCAATGAAGTGGTTGAGTTGATAACCATGCAAATCCTGCCTGCTGAGCAGGCCCAACAACAAAAGTGCACGTTCATCCAGACTCTGGGATCGCATAGTCCATTTGAGAATAGTCAAAATGGACCATGGACAAAGCCGATCAGCTCACATTCTGACAGAACACCGCAAAAATCATGAGGAGCAATGTCCTGTTGGCAGGTTAAGCGCAAAGTCGCTGTCAGGCCAGGCCACCACAAAGAGCCATCAGCCGTCAGCGATCAGCCATAAGGAAAGTTTTCTGGCTGACTTTTGAGCTTGAAGTCTGAGTGACTTTCATTTCGTGTCTTTGTGTCTGGCTGCGTTCGAAAGCAAAAGCCTCCATACAAGCTTTTGCTGAAAGCTGATCGCTGAACGCTTTTTCCGATGACATGCCACAGGTCAGACTTTGCGCTTACCCCGCTCCTGTTGGCACAACAGGGGTTCTGGGAATGCCCAATCCATAGATCAAGTCTGAGATGTTGTGGATGTTTGGCAAACCCGCATCTGTTACGCTGCCTTCTGCCTTCTGCCTTCTGCCTTAAAAATTGGCATTTCTCGGGTTGATTTCCACACGCACCCGAGCCTTCCAGCGCCCATCCATGAGTTCCAGCAGGACCTTCAAGCGTTGCTCGCTGACGGCACGCAAAAGCAGGTGGTTCAGGAACAGGCCCCTCACCTTGCCAATCGGAGCAGGAGCAGGCCCGAGCACTTCCTCTGGATCGGCCCCTTTTTGCAGGAGGTGTTTTTGGATCTCCTCTGCAACCGTGTCTGAGCGGGCTTTGTCTCTGGCAGCCACCTCGACTTGGGCCAGCAGGCTGTAAGGGGGGTAAAGCAGGGCTTTTCTTCTGGAGAGGTCCTTGAAAGGGAATTCATCTGCGGGGATGTGCTCTGTGACAGACAGCAAAGCTGGATGCTGGGCCTGAAAGGTCTGGACCACCAGCAGGGGAGCCCGTCTGGGATGCCATTCCAGCAGTTGTCGGAGCAGTTTGTGGTAACGCTCATCGGTGCGGAAATCCGAATACCCGAGCCAGCTGTCTGCAAGGGTCAGGCTGAGCAGGGCAAGCTCTGGTGGGGCTTTTTCCTGCAAGAGGGCCTGTGTGGCCACCACAATGCCCGGATGACCTTCGTAGATGGGGTGCAGGTCGTCCTGATGGTCGCGGTCATAGCGGTACACGGCGAAACCGGGCAGCAGTTGCCGGGTTTCCTGAGCAATCCATTCGGTGCCGGGGCCTTTGGGTTGCCAGATGGCTCCCTTGCATTTGGGGCAGGTGCTCGGGGGAGGTTCGCGGTATCCGCACTGGCTGCACTGCATCTGGCGGCTGACTTGATGGAATTTCAGGGGTACGTCGCAATGCTTGCAAAACGGGATGTACCCACAGGACCTGCAGCGGATCAGGGCACTGTACCCTTTGCGTGGAGCCAAAAGCACCGCCTGACGGCCCCTTTCTGCGACCTGGGTCAGGACTTTGCGCAAATCCTGAGAGAGCGGATAGCCTTCCAGAGCGGGTTTCATGTGCTGCATGGAGAGGGGGCCGGTTTCAGGCTGGCTGGAATCCTCTGCATAATTGACCACATGCACGCGGGTTTTGGGTGCAGGCAGCACTTTCCCTTCGTGCAGGAGGCTTTCCACTGCTGGAACCGAACCCGAGCAGACCAGCAAACTCTGGCGTTCTCTGGCGACCTGCGAAGCCAGATCCGGGATGAACATCTTCGATCCAGAGAGCAACTTGTAGGCGTCGCTGCCTTCTTCTTCAATGATGATCAGGCCCAGTGAAGGAAAGGGGAGACCCAGAGCCCCGTAAGTCCCGATCACCAGTTTGCAGTGCCCATCACGGACCTGCTGCCAGATGTGTTCCCTTTGCAGCATGTTGAGGCTGCCCGAGTAACACTGTGCCCCGAGGTGTGACAGGGCCTGCCATGCCCGGTCCAGACGGTAACTGTCGGGGGTCAGGTACAGCACGCCAGTTTCCAGATGGGCTTCCATCAGGGTTTTGAGGTGCTGAAAACGCTCAATGGGATGTCCGCCATGCAAACGGAAAGGTCCAGCTTCAGGGAGGTCCCATTCGGCTTTCTTGAGGTTGCGTTCCTGCACCGGAATGCACTCTGGGGGACCTGCTGGACGCTGGAAAGCTTCGGCCCAACCGCGCGAAAGCACCCCCGAGACCACACTGGTGCTCACCTCGGCCTGTCTGGCCCACTCTGCAAGTGACGGCGCTTCTTTGATGGACAGCAGGGTTTTCCAGGCCTGTTTTTGTTTGGGGGTGAGTTTGCCTTCCCCCTCCAGACGGCCCCGGTAAGCCAGTTCGGTGCGCTCTGGAAACTCGAAACGTTCTTCCAAGAGGCCCTGCTCACGGATCTGGTCCAGCAGGGCAGAATTGCCGTGATAAGGGGTCCATTCCTCGGGGAGTTGCAATTCGAAAGGGCTGAGGTCCACCCCTTCAACGGGTTTCACAAAATGCCTCAGGTGGGGTTCCCAGCCCGAGGTGATGGTGTCGCAAAACAGCAGGCCCAGAGGGGTTCCGCTCAGGTGTTCATGGTGTTTCAGGGCTTGAATCAGGGCAGGATGCACCCACAGGTCCAGCACCTGAATGGCTTCGCGCAAACGGTGGGTGTGGGCCTGACCTTCGCCGACCACAATGCCAATTTGAATGCCCCCCTGCCATGGGACCACCACCCGATGCCCGAGGGGAAGTGGCCCTTCAAAAGCATGGGGTGGGGAGAAATCCAGTGCAGGAATGGGGAGGGGAAGTGCAACCAGCCAGGACATGTTTATGATTATAACGTAACGGGAGTATGGGATTCAGGACTGAGACCAACTGGAGAAGGCAGAAGGCATTGTAGGGGCTAGGCGTGCCTTGGCAGAAGGCAGAAGGCAGAAGGCAGAAGGCAGAAGGCAGAAGGCA
>NZ_JQKG01000078.1 GCF_000745915.1 Deinococcus misasensis DSM 22328 | reverse complement strand
GAGCCGAGAGCCGAGAGCCGAGAGCCGAGAGCCGAGAGCCGAGAGCATCGTGTGACACACAGTAAAAATCGTCAAGGGAAACGTCTGTAGGGGCGCAGCGTGCTGCGCCTTTCATGGCTTGAGCCAAAGCTGTCTTTTGCCCTCTGACCTTGGCCCTCGGCATCTGTGCCTTCTGCTTGAGCCATAGCCTTCTTTAGCCTTTGGCTCTCGGCCCTCTGCCCTCGGCAAGGCGCAGCCCCACCCCAAAAAAATCAGGAGGGCCACCCAAATGCCCTCCTGCCAGCCAAAGCGGTTTCTTTTGTTATTTTCCAGCCAGAAAATCTTGCAGGGATTTGCGGTCCTTGCGGGCTTCACGGCGGACTTTGGGGTCCAGACCGATCATCAAAAAGAAGTTCTCGAGGGCGTTTTCTTTGCCCTTGATGTCAGGGTATTCCCCTTCTTTGGTGCCGGTGACGAAAGGAAGTTGACGGTAGTAATCCAGAGCGCGGTTGATCACGTCCTCGCTGGATCCGGTGGCGGCGCACTCGCTGAGGGCACCATAAATTTCACGACGGGACTCGGCGTGAACACGGAAAGCGTCTGGGTTGGGGGTTTCCGGAGCGCGCAGCACGTCCTGTTTGGCGATGCGGCGGTAGTGCTTGAGGCCTCTGCTGATCTCTTCAGTGCTCATCAGTGTTTTCACTGGTTGCCTACCTTTCCGTCATGGTGCAAAGAAAATCCCGCGTCACAAAGGCTGTGAGCAGGCTCGGGGGTTGGGATGGTCATGACACTCCCATTATAAAAAGGGAATTTTGAGGGTGTCAACGCAAATGTTTAATGAACATTTCGTGAGATAAGAGTGAGTTTTCGATGTTTCAGCGTGGACTCAGTTTCTCATGTTGAATTTAAGGCTGTCTTCTACAAGGGCAAATTTCGTTCTCATAAATGTATGAATGGAGAAATTTATCACAGATGTTAGAATTCAGTCGATGAGGAAAACACTGATCTCCCTCTTCCTGCTCTGTCTTGGCATGGCGCAGGCCGCCGGTGTTTACACCGTAAAATCTGGAGATACCCTCTCGAGCATCTCCAAAAAGACCAACGTTTCCATCGAAACTCTGGTGAAGCTGAACAATCTGTCCAGTTCCACCCTCTCAATCGGCCAGAAAATCAAACTTGGAAGTGCCTCCACAGGCAGCACCCAGAGCAAAACCCAGACCGCTCAAAAACCTGCTGGAAACAGCAAAGTCAAAGTGATTGCTGCCAGCTGGCGCGGTGCACCTTACGTGTATGGCGGCGTCTCCAGACGTGGCGTGGATTGCTCAGGTTTCACCATGCAGGTGATGCGTGAGATGGGCGTCAGCCTTCCCCACTCCAGCGCCGGACAGTTCCGTTACGGTACCCCTGTTGCCAAGTCCAGCCTCCGTGAAGGGGATCTGGTGTTCTTCAACACCACCGGGCGCGGCATTTCCCATGTGGGCGTGTATCTGGGCAGCGGTCAGTTCATCCACGCCAGCACCCCCAGAACCGGTGTGATCGTCAGCAACATCAACGAATCCTATTACCGCAACACCTACGTGGGTGCACGTCGGGTGCTCGGGAACTGAGCAACACCCTTCAAAAACACACACATTTCAACGGTCTCTTCTGATAGCCACGCTTCAGGAGAGACCGTTTGACTTGGTGTCACAGCACCCTATTGACCCAACTGTCCATGCAACACCTTCAAAAACTGCGAAAGGGTCTGGCTGCGGTTGTCCTTGCGGTAAGCAATCGCCATGCTGGACCACGTGGGCTCCATGTCAATTTCACGGGTGAAGGTCTCTGGAGGCGCAGTTTCCGCAACACCCTCTGGCACCAGAGAAACCCCCATGCCTGCAGCCACCAGAGTGACCACCGCTTGCAGGTTTCCAGCCTCCTGCACGATTCTGGGCACAAAACCCGCTTTTGAACACATCTCCATCAAAACCGTCTGAAAATCGGGTGATGCCTGCGGTTCGGTGGTGATGAAAGGGGCATCTTTCAGGTCCTGCAAGTTGACTTTTTGATGGGCTGCCAGAGGGTGACCAGGTGGCAGCAATGCCACGAAACGGTCTCTGGCCACCTCTTCGAGCACCAGTCCCTGACCTGCAAAAGGCAGGCGCACAAAGCCAGCATCAATCTGACCTTCCCTCAATGCCGGAATCTGGTCTGCGGTGCGCATGAACGCCAGGTTGACATTCACCTCGGGGTGGGCACTTTTGAAGGCCACCAACAGGGGCGTCAGGATCGAGGAGGCCACCGAAGCAATGAAGGCCAACTCCAGTCTGCTGGCCTCACTGCGGCCCACCCGGCGCGCTGCACTGATCGCCCGGTCTGCATGTTCCAGCGTGATGCGGGCCTCTTCCAGAAAGACTTTTCCAGCTTCGGTCAGTTCGACTTTCTGGGTGGTGCGTTTCAGCAGTTTCACCCCGAGTTCTTCCTCAAGGTGACGGATTTGCTGGCTTAAGGGCGGTTGGGTGATGAACAGTCGCTCTGCAGCACGTCCAAAGTGGCGCTCTTCGGCCACCGCCACAAAATAACGCAGGTGCCGGAGTTCCATGACCCAGCTTAATACGTTTCACGAATCAAAGTCCACTCGAAAATGTATTGGAATAAAAAAAGCTGCAGGACTACACTGGGGAACATCAGAAGTGACCCGGCAAGCCGGGTCACGCAGAACGCCAAAAGCCAAGGCAGAAAGCTCTTTACAGCTTTGGCTTTCGCCTCCAAGAACATCGCAAACAATCTCAGTCTGAACCCTACTACGCGCTCACGGGACGGCCCGTTTCGCGCTGGGTCGCTGCTTTCTGCCTTCCGCCTTCTGCATCCCAAAGTTCCTTTCCCTGAAACCCCACCTTTCAGGCGTCTTCCCTGTTGTCAGGAGTTCCCCATGACCGTGCTGACCCGCCCCACCTCCAACACCGAAAACCGTCTGGCTTCCCGGTTCATTCTGGGATTTCTGGGCACCGCCGTGTTCATGTGCGTGTACAGCACCCAGTCCATCCTGCCCGAGCTTTCCAGAGATTTTCATGCCAGTGCAGTGGCAGCCGGAGCCACCATCGGGGCCACCACCCTTGCCATGGCCTTGATGTCTCCCATCATGGGTCTGATTGCAGATGCAGTGGGGCGCAAACGGGTGCTGGTGGCCACGCTGGTTTTGCTGGCCATTCCGACCCTGATGGCCGGTTTCTCAGGCAGCTTGCAGGAACTGGTGCTCTGGCGTTTCCTGCAAGGCCTGATCATTCCCGGCATCACCGTGGTCAGCATGGCCTACGTCAGCGAAGAATTTCCCAGAGACCGCATCTCTTACATGCTGGCAGCCTACGTTTCAGGTTCGGTGCTGGGAGGCTTTCTGGGACGGTTGGTGTCCGGTGTGGTCACCGAGCATTTCGGCTGGCAATCGGCCTTTTTTGTGCTGGGGATTCTGAACCTGCTGGGAGCTGCACTGTGTTACTGGATGCTGCCTCAATCCAGAAATTTCGTCCCACAAAGAAAAGTCGGTGAGGCCCTCAAGTCCATTCAGGGCCACCTGAGCAACCCCAAATTGCTGACCGCCAACACCGTTGGGTTCTTCACCCTGTTTTCCCTGACGGGTCTGTTCACCTACGTGAATTACCATCTGTCTGCTGCCCCCTATCACCTTGGACCGGCCACCCTCGGGTTTCTGTTCTGCGTGTACCTGATCGGGATGGTGATCACCCCCCTCTCTGGAAAGTGGATTGCCAGACTGGGCAACAGCAAAGCCCTGACCCTCGCCATGGTGACCTCCAGCATCGGAATGCTCCTGACCCTGACCCCGAGCCTCTACACCATCCTGCTGGGTCTGGTGCTCGCATCCTCGGGGGTGTTCGTGGCACAGGCTGCTGCCACCAGTTACGTGGCTGCACACGCCAAGTATGCCAGATCGCTGGCTTCTGGACTTTACAACCTTTGTTATTACGGAGGCGGAGCCTTCAGCACCGTGCTGGTGGGATACATGTTCACCCATTTTGGCTGGAGTGGAGCCATTTTCACCCTGATGGGGGCTCAAGTGGTGGCTGCCAGTGTGGCGAACTGGGGGTGGAGACATTAGATCCCCTGCTTTTCACTGGCCTTCGAAGCTGTCCCCCTTCGTTAAGGGGGACAGCCCAAGCGTAGCGAGGGCAGGGGTCAGGCAGAGGGATTTACCCCACCCGCTTCAACTTCCCGGTCCGCTTGGCCCAGGTTTCAGCCTTGCTGAACACAAACAGCCCCAGAGGAATGGTCACCAGACCGAACAGCACAAGAATGCCCAGCTCTGGAAGGACCCCATTCAGGTTGATGCCCTGCTGGATGGCCGTTCCGGTGTGGTCAATGCCCAGGATCTTACGGCAAGCAGTCAGGGCGTAAGTGGCTGGACTGAGGGTAGAAATCCACTGGAGCCATTCAGGAAGCACACTGACCGGAGCGTAAACCCCCGAGATCAGCAGAAAGAGCGCCTGCACGATGTTAGTGGCCTGTGCGCCGTTTTCGGTGCTCATGACGGGAAAGACTGCGCAGATCAGCCCGAGGCCCATGAAGCCCATCGAGGCCACCAGCATCACCACCAGACATTGCAGGAGGCTCACAAAGCTGGCGTCCACACTGGTCAGCAAAATCAAAACCCCGAACACGATGATGCAGCGGATCAGGGCATAAAAACCTGCAAAGAGCGACACCCCCACAAGGTGGGTCAGGCGGTGCACCGGAGCCATGAAGGTGTATTCGATGGTGCCTTCCCAGCGTTCATAGGCGATGCTCTGGGCAATTTCTCCGAACAGGCGGGAAAGGAACGACCACATCACCGCGCCCAGAATGAGGGTGAGGGTCAGGCGTGGGTTGTTGGCAGCAATGCCGATCATCATGATGGTGGCTGCGTTCACCACATCGTAGACGGTGAAAACCAGCACCCATGAGGCGTAACGTCGGGTCAGGTTCCAATCCCGGAACACAAAGGCCCAGGCCGCACGGAGTTCTTTGAGGATGCCGGTGGCAGGTTTGAGGGTGTTGTGCATGGTGCCTCCAAAGTGAAGGGCGCGGCATGCCGCGCCCGATTACAGGGTCAGGGTTTTGGGTTCGTAGCGGTAACGGAGGTTGGCGTAAGCCACCTCGAAACCAATGCGTTTGTAGAATTCCAGAGCGTTTTCATTGCCAGTGTCCACACCCAGTTGGATGCGGTCCACGCCCCGGTCTTTCAGGAGGGCGCAGGCCTGACGCAAAGCGATGCGGCCATATCCCTGGCCTTGCGCTTCACGAACGGTTCCCAGCAGGTACACATGACCGCCATCTTCCTGCTTGCCAATCGAGAAGTAGGACACGGGTTTGCCATGGACAAAGAGCGCTTGCCAGTCTTCGGCACGAAAATCGGGTTCGCTGTACCAGCTTTCCACGGTTTTCAGGGTCATCGGAGAGAAACCATAATGGGTTCTGAAAGCGTCATTGTGAAGGGGCAGAAATTCCTGTGCGGTGATGGTGCGGAATTCCCATCCAGCAGGCAGCTCTGGTTTTTGCATGCTGGACAGTGCCGTTCCTTTCAGGAACATGCGGTAAAAAGTGCGGGAGTGCACGTACCCCTGGGCAATCAATTTTTCAATTTCACGCTCACGGGTGTGAGGCACACTGATTTCCAGAGGAATGTGCCGTGCCACAGAAAGTTGTTTTGCAAAAGCGATCAAGTCGTCCTCCATGTGCTCTGGGGCCTGAGGGTGACGGTAAGGGTACATGCAAATGATCTGCTGGGCATTTTCGCGGTGGTAGACTTCCAGCAAGCCAGAGTCTTCCTTGAGGTACACCTTCAATTCACCGGTTTTCAGGCTGTGTTCGATTTCTTGGGGTCTGGCTGCGGTGTAACCCGTCCAACCTTTCCTGCTCAGGTCCATCAATCTTGCGATGTCTGGAGCGTCTTGTGGGCCTGCTTCTTTCATTGCTCGTCCTCATCGGAATTCAGTTCGTCGCCGGTCAGTTCGATGAAGGCATCTTCGAGGGTTTTTCCCGGTCCCACCTGATCCACCAGTTGCTGTGCGGTGCCTTCTGCAACAAATTTGCCATTGTGGATGAAGGCGATCCGGTCACAGAGCCTTTCGGCTTCGGGCATGTCGTGGGTGGTGAGGATGATGGTGGCATCGTGCACATCCCTCAGTTCAAGCACAAATTCCTGCACATCCCGTCTGCTCTTGGGATCGAGTCCGGTGGTCGGTTCGTCCAGCAGAACCACGATGGGAGAGGCCAGAAACGCTCTGGCAATCGCCACTTTTTGCTGCATTCCCCTCGACATTTCTTCCAGAGGTTCGTAAAAGGCTTTTTCACGGAGCCCCAGCCGTTTGAGAATCTCCAAGCTTTTCTGTTCGGCTTCTTTCTGGGGGAGGCCATACAGGCCTGCACTGTAAAGGAGGTTTTCTCTGGGACTGAGTTTCTTGTAAAAGGCCGCGTCTACGGAAACACGATTCAGCATCTTGCGGATTTTGGCTTCGTCTTTTTTGATGTCCAGTCCGAAAATTTTGACTTCTCCGGCGTCCGGGATCAGCAGGGTGGAGATGGCCCGGATCAGGGTGCTTTTTCCACTGCCATTGGGTCCCAGAATGCCGTAAATCTCGCCCCGGTTCACTTGAAAACTGATGTCATCCACTGCCGGGAAACGTTCGATTTTGGGCTTGAACAAGCTTCCCCCGACCCGTTTGGAAAAGCCCATTTTGAGGTTGCGCACGAAGATGGCGGTCTGTGTGGTGTCGATCATGGCATGGGTGTCCTTGCGGTCCAGGGTCAGCATGTTCCCTCCTGCTGTGAATCAAAAACGCCCCCCGACGATGGCCGGGGGGCGGAATACACTGTGGTATTGTCGCAATCGTGTCCGGCGCGTTTTCTCCTGAGTCTCCCTTTACGAGGCATCAGGCGTGGTCCCTGAAAGGGCCACGAACGCGCACGCAAAGGTCTTATTGACCTCGGGCAGATTTGGGTTGGGTGAGTATTTGGACGTTATCCATGACATCCCTCCTGTAACGGCAGACTGCGAATCTTGAATTGAGGGTAAAGGATTGTTTCTCGATACACAATAGGGTCTAGGCCAAGTTGCTTACGTTTTAAGGCAATACGCGTAAGGAAGTTTTTACTACTCTGGGAGGGACTTGCTCCTCAAAAGGCATCCGAGCAGTTTCGCCTGAACCACCCGGCATACAATGACCTGATGCAACTCAAATTTTCATTCCTGACCCTGTTCTGTGCCCTGACTCTGGGTGGAGGTCAGGCCCAGAGTGCCCCACCCAATCCTTTTCAATTTGAGGATTTTCTGGGTGTGAATGCCCAGTTTCTGTGGTTTCAAAACTGTCCACAGAATCCTGTGCATTCTGCTGAGTCCAGAGTGGATGACCTGATGGAGCAGGTGCAGGCTCTGGGCCTGAAGCATTTCAGGATGGACTTGCACTGGGACATTCTGGAGCCCGAAAAAGGCAACGACGCTTTTCTGGAACAGTGTCTGGATCCCGTGATGCAAAAGGCCAGAGCACACGGTCTAAAACCCCTCCTGTTCCTGACGGGAAGCGCAGCCCATGCCAGCAGTGCAAAGGCAGGAGATCCCTACCCGGACCAGCATCCTCCCAGAGATCCACAGGATTTTGCCCTCTACCTGAAAAAGCTGGCCCAGCGGTACCCCGAGGTGACCCACTGGCAGGTCTGGAACGAACCGAATTTGCCTGCGTCATGGAGAAGCACAAGCCCAGCAAACACCGCCCAAAGCTATGCTGAACTGCTGCAAACCAGTTTGAAAACCCTGAAAAACGTGCCCACAGAAGTGCTGCCTGCTGGCATGGCTTACTGGAGTGAGCTTCCAGATGGTTCTTTCTTGCTCAAACGCTTGCTGGACAACCA
This sequence comes from Deinococcus misasensis DSM 22328, assembly GCF_000745915.1. Taxonomy (NCBI): domain Bacteria; kingdom Thermotogati; phylum Deinococcota; class Deinococci; order Deinococcales; family Deinococcaceae; genus Deinococcus; species Deinococcus misasensis. Next base: position 4,122 of record NZ_JQKG01000078.1, on the reverse strand, counting down.
TGCTCTGGATGGAATACAGACGGTGGCTTACCATCCCTACTCTTTCACGCCAGAAGGCCTGACCGCTTACAGCCCTGACCCAGAGTTCTTTTTGAACCGAACGCGCACCGTCAATGAAACCCTGAAGAGAACAGGAAAAACCGTCTGGGCCACCGAGTTTGGCTGGTCCACCTACACAGGACCCATCGAAGAACAACCCCTCATCACTCCAGAGCAGCAAGCAGATTTTCTGCTCAAACGGGTGCTGCTTTCCACACAGATGGGCTTTGAACGCCTTTATCTGTTCACCCTGACCGATCTGGATGAAAGGGCCTCCAGAAGAGATCAATTTTACGGTCTGCTGGACCTGCAAGGACAACCCAAACCTGCCTTCACAGCCTTGAAAAACCTGCTGAGGGTGTTGCAAGGCCACCTCCAGAGCATGGATTTCCCACAGCAAAACACAGGCACGGTATACCATCAGGCATGGAAACTGCAGAATGGGCAGGTGGTTCTGACCCTCTGGGGCGATCCTCAAGAACTGAACCTCCAAGGGCAAAGACTGGATGTGCAAACGGGCCAGTGGAATTCCACGCTGGAAAAGGTGGGGGTGGGGAATCTCCTGAGGGTTTACCTCCTGCAAAACCCGTGAACGTCTTCTCAGCAGGCCATCAACTCATCCAGCCAAAAACCTGCATGATATTCTTGACCAAACGGTGACGTCCAAGCCGTAAGCATGAAAACGGAGTTGACCATGAAAAAAACCCTCACTGTACTGCTGGCCCTCAGTGGTCTGGCTGCCGCCAGTCCAAGCGCATATGTTGAAAAAGCCTTTGAATTCGGTTACGTCTACCCCTCCACTGCACAAATTGGCGTGGAATATCCAGTGTCTCTGGATTTCCCTGTGGATGTGGGATTTGAGAGTTCAGCACGCTACAACTTCACCACCCAGAAATTCGGCGGAGAGTTTGCCGTCAAAGCTTTGCTGTTCCCCTCCCTGAGTGTCGATCCTCCCATGGCCGTGGCCTTGCGCGCCGATGTGAATGCAGGCACAGACTTCTGGGGCATTCACGCTGGACCCCTGATTTCCTTTGATTTCACGGAGTTCACGGTCAATGCTGGGGTTTACCCCGGTTTTGGCACCGGAGGTTTTCAGTTGGGTTACCATGCAGGCTTCCGGTACTACTTCGACATGGAGAACATGAGCTCTGTGGACCTCTCGGTCAAGAACAACACGTTTGCCCTCAGTGCAAGATTCGGTTTCTGATTTCCACATGGTCCAAAAGCGTCGTCTGAAACTTCGTGCTGGCTGGTGGGGGGTGCTCCCGAGCGTGCTCACCATGCTCGTCTTTGTGGGCTATCCCTTGCTGCAGGTCATCCAGTTCAGCACCCTTGACTGGGGTGGCACCGACGCTGGAACACCTGTGGGCCTCAAGAATTACCTGAACCTGTTCACAGATGCAGATTTCGGCCAGAGTTTGCTCACCACCCTGATTTTTGCCCTGATCACCCTGCCCCTGTTCATGGGGTTGTCCATTCTGGTGGCCGTGGAAATCGAGGGCACCAAGTTTGAGCGGCTGGTCAAAGCCCTGATGTTCATGCCCGGTCTGGTCACAGTGGCGGCCAGTGCCATTTCGTGGTACGTGCTGTTTTCACCAGACTATGGGGTCATCAGCGAATTGACGCAAGGTGCTCTGGCCCTGCCTTGGGGCGACCAAGGGTGGGCTGCCCTGTTGCTGATTGCCCTTTTCACGGTGTGGCAAAACCTCGGATACGGAATTCTGGTGTTTTCTGCGGGCCTGAAAAGCATCCCCCATGAGGTCATTGAAGCCGCCAGAGTGGATGGTGCCAAAGAAAGCGAAATCAAGCGACAAATCATCATTCCCCTCTTGAAACCCAGTGTGGTGTTTCTCGGGGTGGTGGGTTCCCTGTATGCTTTGCAGTCTTACACCGCTGTTTTCCTGTTGACCCGAGGGGGGCCTTTTGGCAGCACACGCGTGATCGGTTACTACCTGTACGAAACGGCTTTTGAGCGTTACCGTTTGGGATATGCTGCTGCCATCAGTGTGCTGGTCCTGATCATCACTTTTGCTTTTGCTGCATGGCAGGCCAGACGCCTGAAAGGAACCACATGAGAATCGGACGGGTGATCAGCTGGATTGTGGTGGCCCTGACCATGATTCCGTTTTTCTGGCTGGTGTACAGTGCTTTCCTTTCAGCAGAGGGCTTCTACAGTGGGCAACCCCTGAAAATCAGCCTGAGCTTCGAGAACTTTCAGGCGCTTTCGCAGGTCAACCTCTGGAAACCCCTGTTTTTCAGTTTGCTGGCCAGCAGCACGGTGGTGGTCTTGCAAGTGCTCACCTCCCTGCCTGCCGCATATGCCCTGAGGGCAGGCACACCCTTATTGGGCCTTTACTTGTTCTTTTTTGCCATTCCAGCCGAGCTGATGCTGGTTCCGCTGTATGGATTGCTGCAAAAACTGCACCTTTTGAATTCTCCTCTGGCCCTGGTTTTCCCCTTCATGGCCAGCCCCTTCATGGTTTTCTTGCTGTATCAGGGTATGCTGAAAATCCCATGGGAATACGTTGAAGCGGCACGTCTGGACGGTGCCAGCGAAAGCCGGATCATGTTCCAGACCATGCTGCCCTTGCTCCTCCCCGAGCTTGCTGCAGCAGGTGTGCTGGCTTTTGCGGGCCACTGGAACCTTGTGCTTTATCCCAAAGTGGTGCTGGGGCAGGAATTCCAGACCATTCAGGTGGCCCTTTCCGAACTGATGCGGGCCACCAGCAACAACTGGGGGGTGCTGGGTGCAGCCGCACTGGTCACCTCACTGCCCATCATCCTGCTGTACAGCCTGTTTGAACGCTATGTGGTGAAAACCTTCCAAGGAGGTCTCAAGTGAAGAAAGCCGTTTTTCTGGTTCTGTGCATGCTGGGCAGCAGTGCTCTGGCTGCACCCCTCAAAATCAAGTTCTGGCACTCCATGGAAGCCAGCAAAAAACAAGTGGAAGATCTGGCGGCAGAATTCAACAAATCCCAGAATGAATTCCAGATCATCCCCGAGGTGGCTGGAGATTACCGCACCGCCGAAACCAAACTGATTGCCGCGATGCGTTCGGACAATGCCCCTGTGATCTTTCAGGCGGAGATCAGCTTCTTCTCAAAACTGGCTGCAGATGGCTCTCTGGCCGACCTCAGCAGCTTTGAAAAAACCCTCGACGACAAGTTCATCAAGGACTTTTACAGCAGCGTCTGGAATTACGGTGATGTGAACGGCAAACGGGTGGGTCTGCCCTGGAACGTCTCCACTCCAGTGCTGTATTACAATGCCACCGCTCTGGAATCCAGAAACCTCAAACCCCCAAAAACCTGGGATGAGCTGGAAGAGGTCTCCAAAAAGCTCACCAACCGGGCCTCCCGGGGCTTCATGGTCATGGCCGAAAGCTGGCAGTTTGAGCAGATGGTCCTCTCCAGAGGGGGCAACGTGGTCACCAGCGATGGCAAGCCCAACTTCACCAGCCCTGAAGTGGTTGACGCTCTGGAACAGCTTTCCAGAATGGTCAAAAACAAAACCGCCACCCCCAGAAACCTCGGGGAAACACAGGTGGCGATTCTGGATTTTGTGCGCACCAAGAACTTCATGGTGGTGGCCTCCAGTGCCAACTATCCAGACATCCTGCCTTACAGCGTGGCCTTCAAACTGGGTGTGGCACCCATGCCATGCGACAAAAAATGCGCTGTCCCTCTGGGAGGAGGACAGCTGGTGGTCCTGAAAGGGGCTTCACGCAAAGAACAAGAAGGGGCTTTTGAGTTCTGGAAATACCTGATGGAACCCCAAGTGCTGAAAAAATGGATTGAATTCAGCTACTACCTGACCCCACGCAAAAGTGTGCTGCCCTTGCTCAAGGACTTCTACGGCGAAAACCCTTACCGCAAAACCGCCTACAACCAGCTGGATGAATCTGTGACCCGTCCCAAAGTGCCGGCTTACAGCCTCTGGCGCACTTACCTTGAAGAGGCCATCGAAAAAGCCACCAAAGGGAATGTGACACCCAGAGCAGCTCTGGAAGAGGCCCAGCGCAAAGCTTTGAGCAGCAAGTAAGAGAAGCCGAGAGCCGAGAGCCGAGAGCCGAGAGCCGAGAGC
>NZ_JQKG01000077.1 GCF_000745915.1 Deinococcus misasensis DSM 22328 | reverse complement strand
GAGCCTGGCGAAGACCCGATTGAAGGTGTCATGGGAGGGTATACCGGTGTGGAGGTCCAGGAAGCTTGAGAGCCAATCCCGTTTGAGTTCCCCAAAATCCTCCATGTCATAGAAGCTGTCTGCATCGCTGAGCACAGCACACAGGGCAATGACGATCACGTTGATGAGGGGTTGATTGAGCCCTCGGTTTGTCCGGGGATCAGGGAGCTCAGAGAAGTGCTGGACTGCGAGTTTCAGTTGCTCGGGGTTCATGTCTTACCTTAACCCCTTCGCGACGTGCGTCACCCCTGGAGCCGAGAGCCGAGAGCCGAGAGCCGAGAGCCGAGAGCCGAGAGTATCATGCAATTCGTGGGAGAACGGGTCAAGGTCAAAGAATGTAAACACAGGGCATGCAAGGAGACCACAATTTGGTCTCCTGTTGTGAGCAAGAAGGCATGCCTTGCCCTCTAAGCCAAAGCATTCTGCTTCAGCATTGGCTGTTCTTGCCCTAGGCTCTCGGCCCTCGGCCTTTCCCAAAACCCAAAGAGCAGCAGGGTTACTCCTGCTGCTCTTTGGTGTTGAAGGTTCAGGTGCTCAGGTTCAGAAGCTGAACTTCACACCGATTCTGGATTTCACACCCAGATTGCCTGCTGCGTCCACGGTGTTGGTGGTCAGGTTGTACTGGGGATCAAACTCACCGAACAGGGCGATGCGTTCGTTGATGTCAAATTTGGCACCGACCACACCACCGATGTAGAAGTCCGATCCGGTTCCACTGCCATTTTGCAGGGGGGCCTGTTTCCAGCCTGCACCCAGACCCAGATAGGGGGTGAAGCGGGCACCGTTGTCAAATTCGGCGATCAGGTTGGCATTCACGTCCAGAGCCTGATTGCTGGGACGGTAGGAAGCCCCCAGACGCAGACCGGTGTTGCCGAACACGCGGTTCACGCCGATCATGCCACCAAATTCCAGACGGTCCTGAAAAGAAGTGCTTTCATTCAGGCTGGCAGAGCCTGTGAGTGCCACAGAGAACCTCGGGCTGTACACAGGTGCACTGACCGTGAAGTCGTTGTTGACAGGCTCTGTGGTGGTGTCAGGAGTGGTGCCGACAGGATCAGGAACGATGTCCACGTTGGGGGTGGTGGTCACAGTGCCACTGGTGCCGGGTTCACCCGCAGGACCCTGAGGGCCAGCAGGACCGGGTTCTCCAGCGGGACCCTGAGGACCCGTTTCACCAGCAGGACCCTGGGGACCTGTCTCACCAGCAGGACCAGCGGGACCCTGAGGACCTGTTTCACCGGCAGGACCCTGAGGGCCAGCAGGGCCGGGTTCTCCAGCAGGACCCTGGGCACCCGTTTCTCCAGCAGGACCGGCAGGACCTTGAGGACCAGCGGGACCCTGAGGACCTGTTTCACCGGCAGGACCCTGTGGACCAGCAGGACCTTGAGGGCCGGGGGTGGCTTGCACCGTGGCGATTTGCTCTCGGGCAGCAGCCAAGTCTTCCCGGGTGATGCGCAGTTCTTCGACCAGAGCTTCCACCTGCTCTTCCAGAGCGGCAATGCGGTCATCGCGGTCCTGATCGGCCTGTTCACCGGCTTCAAGGGTGGCTCGAATGGCATCAAATTCACCGGACAGCTCGTCCAGAGCGTTTTTGATCAGGGTGAGGCCCGCATCATCGACATTTTTCATGTTGGGGCTGTTCACCAGACGGTAGAGGATCAGGGCCATCTGGTAACGGGTCAGGTTTTCATTGCCCCGGAAGGTGCCATCTGGAAAACCTTCCACCAGACCGTTGGCCACGGCGTAACGCACGGCTTCTTCGGCCCAGTGGCCGGCTGGAACGTCACTGACGGTCACAGGGGCACTGGTGGTCGTGGTGTCTTGTGCAAATGCCATGGGTGCACTCAGAAGGATGGCGGCGGTCAAAATCAACCTTTTGCGCATGGTGTTTCCCCACTTTCTATAGACAATCTTGAAAAGTTTTGAAGTCCATGCCAGAGCAGGGCTTTCAGCCCCCGTCCATGGCACGTTCATCTGCCCATCACGCTAAGCATGCGGCATGATGTGTGCGTAAACAAACATTAAATCCGGGCCCTCACTCAGGGATTTTCATGCAGAGAACAAAATGTCCTGCAAAGAGAAAAATCCTGAATGAGGGTTTTAAACAAAGAGTAAAAGCGCCTGTTTTCTTCAGGGTTGACCTCACGGTCAATTCATGAGTGCACAGTCCAGCTTGCCTGCCCTCTGGAAGCGTCCCGAACTTGAATTTCCAGAGCCTCCACTTCAGAGGCCAGCAAGGTCAGGTGCAGGGTGAGGCCCTGATCGGTGTACTCATCTGAACGCTCAAACAGGGTGTAATTTTCCAGCAGGCGGTACATCACGTTTGCCAGTTCGAAAGGCACCTGAATGGAAAGCTGCACTCTGGGCAATTCCTGATGCTTTTCGGCCAACCGGAGGGCTTCTGCTGCCGTGCCTCCGTAAGCCCGTGCCAGCCCTCCAGCCCCGAGTTTGGTTCCGCCGTAATAGCGCACCACGGCCACCACTGTGTGGTCCAGTCCCTGTCCTTCGATGGCACGCAAGATGGGTTGTCCGGCAGTTCCTCCCGGCTCCCCATCGTCGTTGAAGCGGTATTGCTGCTCAATTTTGTAGGCCCAGCACACGTGGGTGGCTTCAGGGTGTTTCTGGCGGATGGCCTGCACAAATTGCAGGGCACTTTCAGGGGTGTCGGCTCTGGAGGCATACACCAGAAAATCCGAACCTTTGATGTCCTCCTGATGCTCTGTGGGGTGTTTCAGGGTGGTGAAGAGCACCATAAAAAATTACAGCAGGCCCCTCTGGACCAGCAAAGGACGGGCCTGATACAGGGCAATCACCGAATTGCCGTCCAGAATTTCTCCGGCATCCAGCATGCGGTAGACCTCTGGCAGGGGGGTGGGTTGCAGGGTGATGAACTCGGTTTCCTCCAGTTGGGGCTCTCCGAGGGTCACACCCAGAGCCAGAAAAGGATAAAAAATCGCTCCTGTGAAAGCCGGTTGCGGGAAGAAAGCAGGCAGGGGATGCCATTCTTCTGCGGTTCCGCCCACCTCTTCCAGCAGTTCCCGTTTGGCACACTCGAAGATGTCTTCGCCGGGTTCCACACTGCCTGCTGGAATTTCAATGATTTCACGGCGCAGGGGGTGACGGTACTGGCGGATCAAGGCCACCTGTCCATCTGAGGTGATGGGTAGCACGAACACCGCTGCCGCTCCCAGAGGGCGGTACACGTACTCAAACTGCATCCCACTGTGGGTTTCCACGTGGTCCACCAGAATCTGGCGGGGCCGTGGATGGATTTCTCGGGTCGAGTGGACTTGGTACTGTTCGACCAGGTCTTCATGAAAGTTGTCCCAGTTGCGATGACGCATGCTTTTAAGGTACTACGGAAAGGTGCAGCACCTCAGGCGTTTTTTCACGGTTTTGCTTTCTTCCCTCGTCCTCTCCAGTGCGCTTGCTCAGGGTGTGCTGCCTGTTCCCCGATTTGCCAAACGGGAAGGGTTCACAAGGGTGGTGCTGGATTTGCCCCCCAACACCCCTTATCTGGTCAGTTACCTGCCCGATGGGATCCAGATCCGCCTGACGGGCGTGCAGGCCGAAGCCCTCTCTGGCACCATCAACCCGCAGGATGTGCAGTCGTGGTCTTACCTTGCAGATCCAGAGGGGGTCACGGTGCGCTTCAAAACCCCTTTTCAGGTCACCGAGCAAAAAGGCCTGAAACTTTTGCCCCTCCCTCCCAGTGAGGAGAGCGCTTCGTTTCGTCTGGTGCTGGATTTCTCTGCAGCGATGTTGCGCATTGATCCCTTTTTGCCACCTCCGCTTGCCTTTTTTCCAACCAACAGCCAGATTGTGCTGGACCCCGGTCACGGGGGCAGCGATCCCGGTGCTGTGGGAGGGGTCATTGAAAAAGAAGTGACCCTGAAAATTGCCCTGTTGGTGCGCGATTACCTGTCTCAAGCTGGAGCCCTTGTGACCCTGACCCGGGACCGGGACGTGGACCTGAGCCCCATCAAAGACCGGGACTTGCGGGCCAGAGCAGCGATGGGCCGTCCGCCGCAGCAGTACTTTGTCAGCATCCATGTGAACAGCGACTCGGGTGGAAACGGAGCTGGCATCGAAACGTGGTATTACACCCCCCAGAGCCAAACTTTCGCACAGGCCCTGCAAAACCGCATGATTGAAATGACTGGGCACACCTCCAGAGGGGTCAAGAGGGCCCCTTTTGTGGTGATCAAAGAAACCTTTGTGCCTTCTGCTCTGGTGGAGGTGGGGTTTGCCAGCCACCTGTTGGACAGCGAAAACCTCAGGAACGATGTGCACTTGCAGCGCATTGCTTACGGCATCGCACAGGCCATTCGGGACCAGTATCCGGCTGTACCCATCAACCCCATCTTGCCTGTTCCGCCCATCCCTTGAGTTCTGGAAAACCTGAATTTCCAAAAACCACAAAATCAGTAGAATGTGAAACATGCAACTGATTGAGCAATTGCAAAGCATTTTTGGAGGTTTGCAGGGCTTTTGGCTGTTCATGACCAACTTTGGAAGCGACATGGCTTTCATTGCCCTGCTGGCCCTGTATTACTGGCTGGTGAATCCTGCTGGAGGCAGGCAACTCGGGGTGTGGTTCGGGATCAGTCTGCTGGTCAACACCCTGATCAAGGACACCCTGAATTACCCCCGTCCTTACGACCTCAAACCCGAGCTGGCCACCGAAGCCGCCAAAGCCACCGGCACCGGCCCCGGTCTGCCCAGCGGTCATGCCCAGATGAGCGCCACCATGTGGTGGATTGCTGCCACCCAAATCAAGAAAAGTTGGTTCTGGGTGCTGGCTGTGGTGGTGGTGGTTCTGGTTGGCCTGTCCCGCATGGTGCTGGGGGTGCACTTCCCTTCCGATGTGGTGGCAGGTTTGCTGCTGGGTGGCCTGTTCGTGCTGACCGCTGCTTTTGTGCAGGTGCCCGGTCTGAACACCATCGCCAGAGTGATCACCGGGATTGCCGGTCTGGGTCTGGCCTTGCTGCTTCCAGAGCTGGCCCTCAGTTTTGCTGTGCTGACTGGTGCTTTGATTTGCAGTGGCAAATACGAGTCCCCCAGAACCGCAGGAGGCAAAGCCCTGACCGCTCTGGTGGGCCTGCTTTTGGTTGCTGTGGTGTATGTGGGTCCCAAACTGGTGCTGTCCGATGAAATGGAACACAGCGCAGCAGGTGAATTCCTCAGGTACTTTGTTCTGGTGCTGACCGCTCTGGCAGCCGTTCCCAGAATCATGAAGTTCAAGCGTCTGACCGCAGAGCCTGTGACCACCGTGGATGGTGTGCGGGTTTAATTCCCTTCACCTCTGCTTGCCCCCTTGCCTTTCAGCAAGGGGTTTTCATTTCAGGTCATCCAGGGTAAATGCAAAGTCTGAAGTTTGACAGGCCGACTGAGAAAGCGGTTAGCGTTCAGCGAAAAGCCTACCCAAAAGCGTTTGCTTTCGAAAAGAGCAAGACCAAAAGGCAAAGCCCCATCAGGTTTTGCAGGCTCAAACGACTGGAAGAAGACTTTCCTTCTGGCTGACAGCTGACGGCTCTTTCTGTTTGCATCGCCCGAACAGCGACTTTGGATCTACCCTGTCAGATCACCCGGCGGTCCTGATTTTCGGCCTGCAACCCTCTGGTGTATTTGCGTTCCAGAAAGCGAATGAGACGGGTCAAACTGAAGGTGATCAAGAAGTAGACCACCGCCAGCACCGCATAAGTTTCAAACTGCCGGTAGGTGGCCCCGATGATCAGGCTCCCCTGCCGGAACAGTTCGGTGATGGTGACCGCAGAAGCCAGACTGCTGCCCAGAATCAGGGAAATGAATTCGTTTCCCAGAGCAGGCAAAATGAACATCATGGCTTGTGGCAGGATCACCGATTGCAGGGTCTGGAGGTTGCTGAGGCCCAGACTGCGCGCCGCTTCGATCTGACCTCTGGGAATGCTTTGCAGGCCGCCCCGGATGATCTCGGAGACATAGGCCGCCGAGTACAGACCCAGAGCCAGCACGGCAGCAGGAAAAGCATCCAGATAAATCCCGAGGGCAGGAAGTCCGTAATACACCACGCTGAGCTGCACAATCAGGGGAATGCCCCGCACAAAAGTCACGTAAGCATGCCCGAGTTGTGACAGCACTGGAACCCTCCAGAGCCTGAGCACCGCAATCAGCCCCCCTGCAACCAGTCCCACCCCAAGGGCACTGAGGCTGATTTGCAGGGTCATGACCGTGGCCGTCCACAGGAGTCTGGGGCGGTCTCCTTCAAAAACCGTTTTGAAGCCTTCCAGCACTTCGGCAATGTTCACTGAGGCACCACTTGTTCACACACCCAGAATGTAAAGCATCGCCTCTGGGATGGCGTTGCGCCACGTCACCCAGTTGTGACCGCTCTGGTGCTCGCGGTACTGGTGCCGGATGCCCAGTTCATGCATCAGGGAGGCCATTTTGCGGTTCACCGGACACAGCCATTCGATGGTTCCGGTGTCCAGCGAAACCCTCAGGTGCTCTGGTGGGTTGAGTTTCAGATGATCAAGGAGCCAAGGGTGGGCCTCGTAAGCATCAAAATCCACCCTTCCCGGTTCGGCCAGAAACGCCCCCGAGTGGGCCACCACATGCCGGAAGACCTCGGGGTGCTGGCTGGCGGTATACAGGCTGATCAGACCACCCAGAGAAGCCCCCCACATGCCTCTTCCCTCTGGATCGGTTCGCACGGCATAGGTGGACTCGATGAGGGGCATCACTTCGGTTTTCAGGAAGTCAAAGTACCGGTCGTTCAGGTAGTACTCGACGGTGCGGTCGTTGGGTTCCAGAAACACGAACACCGCAGGTTGAATCTGCCCGGCAGCAATCAATTGATCGGCAATTTCACCCAGTCTGCCGGTTCGGAAGAAAGCCACCCCATCCTGCACGTAAAACACCGGATACTGCTTTGCAGCGTCATAACCGGGAGGGGTGTACACATAAGCCCGACGGGTTCCAGAGAACACCTGACCCTCCCAAACGTGGCGGTGAACCACGCCCGCGGGAACGTCTTTCTTGCTGTTCATCATCTTCAGGACCCGGTGCAATTCGTAGGTGCCGACCTGCACGGCTCTGGGGTAATTCCACCACGGGTTGAGGCTTTTCTGGGGGTTGTCGGGGTCAGCAAAGGGTTTGCCGTCTTCACCGATCCATGCGTATTCAATCCAGCTGTTTCTGGGAAATTCCAGTTCGATGGGTGCGCCCGAGAGCGGCACGGCATCGCTGCGGTGCCAGTCGGTGAAATCTCCTGTGAGGGCCACAGCACCCTCCGGGGGAAAGAAACGGACTTTTTGACCATGCACTTCAAACGCCATAAAGGGTAGTTTATCAGTGCTCAGCGATCAACAATCCATCTCGAATGGCTTTTCAGGTTCTTTTTTCAGGTTCTGGTGGCCGCTCTGGGCTGCACATCCAGATGGTCCTGCAATTCTTCCCACTCGATGGCGGTCTGGCGTCCCGAGTCAAATTCCTGATTCACCCACGCAGCCAGTTTCAGCAAGGCCGGATCATGTTTGGAAAGTTCGACCTTCAGGTGCTGCCGGATCACAAAAACCAGTCCTGCCAGACCGGATTCTCGGGTGATGGAGACCTCCAGAGGGCGTCCAAGCAGGCCGGGCACATCAAATGGGGCGTACATCCACCAGAATTTGTTGAGGCCATCGGCGTGGATGCCTGCCCGTGTGCGGTGGGCATCTTTGCCATACAAAGGGTATTTGGGTGGGATGCCCTGCCCCATCTGTTCGTACAGGTCCACCAGCGCATTCAAAGCTTTGAAGTCTGGTGATTGTTCCAGACAACCCATCCCGAGCAGGTGCAACAAAATGCCTTCCAGAGGAGCATTTCCAGTGCGTTCCCCTTTGCCCAGCAGGGTGCCGTTGATGGCTGCACAGCCTGCCTGAACGGCTGCCAGAGCATTCGCAACCGCCAGATGGGTGTCGTTGTGAGGATGGAATTCCAGTTGCTCTGGCTGCACCCCCAGTTCACGGATGCCCTGAATCAGGCGGGGCACCGACCTCGGGGCAGGCACCTGTTCCAGAGGCAAGCCCAGACCCATGGTGTCACACACCCGGAATTTGGGTTGGATGCCGTAAGGCTCGGCTTTTTTCAGGACCTCCTCTGTAAAATGCTGAATGAAAGAGAGGTCGGCTCTGGTGGCATCCTCAAGGTGCAATCTGGGCCGGATGCCTGCGTCCAGCACCCTCTCCACAGCGTCCAGATAGGTCTTCAAAGCTGCATTTCTGCCTGCTGGACTGAATTTGTGGAAGGTGTGGTAATCGGAAATCGAAGCCAGCATGCCGGTTTCCCGAATGCCCAGAGACTCCAGCAAATCCACGTCTTTTTTGCTGGCCCGAATCCACGTGGTCGGTTCGATGGGAGCGCCAGACTGGTGACGCTCCAGAGCCCCTTGCAGCATCTGCAGATCTGCTTTGCGGTACACAAAAAACTCGGCTTGCCGGATGGCTTTGCTCTGTCCGGTGAACAGGCACATCAGGTCGTAAATCTGCAGGCCCTGTTCCACCGTCAAGGGCAGGCCCCCTTGCTGTCCATCCCGGTGGGTGGTTTCGGTGGTCCACACCTCCTGCGGAAGGCCAGAGGGTTTTTCGGTCCACAGGTACTGCGGAAAACGGTCTGTTGGAAACACTGCTGGGAAGTACTCGGGCTGTTCCATGTTTTCAAGGTAGATGCATCGATACATGTTGTCAATCTTGATTTATCAATCAATGTTTCATGCAGTAGAATCATGGCATGTCCAGCACCCTCACCGCTGAAGAAGCCGCCAGACTGCTTGGGATTTCCAGAGCCACCCTGTACAGTTACGTGTCCAGAGGCATGTTGCGCTCCGTCGAACAGGCCAGCAACACCCGCGAAAAACGCTACCTCAAAGAGGACATCGACAAACTGCTGACCCAGAAAGAACAGCGCAAAAATCCAGCAGAAGTGGTGCGCAGTGCCCTGCATTTTGGAACCCCCATGCTGGACACCAGCATTTCTTTGCTGCGGGAAGGCCAGTTGTTTTATCGGGGTCAGGAGGTGGTCCATCTGGCCCAGAACCACACTTTTGAAGAGGTCATGGGTCTGCTCTGGACAGGTGAACTTGCCCCCTTGCCAGAGGTCACCCCTCTGAAGTTGCCCGATGGATTTGCAGAAAACACCCGCCACCTGAAGGTGCTGCCCCAGTACCAGAGGGCCTTGCTGGAGGCACAGGCACAGGATCTGGGCGCACTGAACCTGAAAACCCCCAGCCTGCTCAAAACCGGACAGAAAGCCCTCGGGGTGCTGGCACAGACCACCACAGGTTGGGCATCACAGGCGGCCCTGTCCGTGCAGCTCTGTTTGCACTGGACCCACGGCCTTGAAAACCAGCGTCTTGTTGATCAGGCCCTGATCCTGTGCGCCGAACACGAACTCAACATTTCGGCGTTCTCGGTGCGCTGTGCGGTTTCTGCGTCCAGCGACCTGTATGCAGCCCTGATTGCTGGACTTTCGGCGTTGCAGGGTCGCAAGCATGGTGGGATGGTGCCTGCGGTGGACCGTTTGTTGCAAGAGGGTCTCCACTCGGGGGTCAAACCTGCCCTGCACCACCTGCTGTCTGAAAAAACCGGGCTTCCGGGCTTTTCCCACCCGCTCTACCCTCAGGGCGATCCCAGAGCCCGTTTCCTGTGGGAAAGGCTGCAAGCGGCCCCTCTGGACCCCCAACTCAGGGCAGTGTCCACCGAACTGCAAGAAACCGTCTGGCAAGAACTGGAAGAACATCCCAACATTGACTTTGCGCTGGCGGTTCTGGCAAGGCATCTGGGCCATCCCGTAAAAGCAGGCATGACCCTGTTTGCGCTGGGACGCACCGCAGGATGGGTGGCCCATGCCATTGAACAGCATCAAGACGGACGCCTGATCCGACCCAGAGCAAATTACGTGGGCTTGCCTGTTCAGTCGGACTGAAGGATCTGATTTGCTGCGTTTTGCACATCCTGCACAGATTCCACCTGTTGCAAGACAGGTTTGAACTGGGGGTGCTCTGGGAAATACTGCCAGAGCACTTTCCTGAGTTGACGGATGCCTGCAAATTCGCCGTACCACTGGGCATTCAGGGTGGCATGCTGCAAGGCAAGATCTGCCCTTTCCTGCAAGGTGGGTTCTGCTTTGCCTTGCACCAGACCAAAAATCCACGGATTGCCCACCGCACCCCGTCCGATCATCACCCCGGACACCCCGAGCTTCATGCGGTCATGGAAGTCCTGCACGGTTTTGACATCACCAGAGCCAATCACCGGGATGGACAGGGCATGGGCCACTTCTGCAATGGTCTCCCAGTCGGCATGGCCTTCATACCTCTGGGCACTGGTCCGGCCATGCACCGTGATCAGGTCTGCCCCGGCCTCCTGAAGTCCCAGAGCAATTTCAAGGGCCTGATTGCTGTCCCAGCCAATGCGCATTTTGGCACTGATGGGCACCTTTGCCACCCTTTTCATGGCCGAGACCAGCGAAAAGGCCACCTCAGGGGTTTGCAAGAGGCAGGCCCCTCCCCTGCCTTTCATTTTGGGCACCGGACAACCCATGTTCAGGTCAATGGCCCGGGGTTGGTATTCGGCCTCAATTTTGATGGTGGCTTCGGCCAGAACCTCTGGATCTGCCCCGAAAAGCTGCAACACCAGATCTTCTTCACCGGGATAAGGCATGCCCAGAGCGAGGGTGCGCTCTCCCCCTTCCAGCACACCCTGTGCACTCATCATTTCACTGACCGTCCATGCAGCCCCACAAGACCGTGCAAGTTTTCGGAAAGGTGCGTCGGTGTATCCTGCCATTGGAGCAAGCATTCCACGTGAAGATTCAAGACGGTGTGCATAAAAATGCAGATCTCTGGAATTTTTTGTTAACATGCCTGAGGCCTCTTGCAACGCAGTCATCTGCAACAGGATGCCACACACGGGTGAGATTGTGTTGTGAACCCTTTCCTGCAGTGCTTTTTGGCACATCAAACTTGCAATGGGATGGGACTCAAGGGAACGGGACGGAACAAATGGTCATATACTGTAGGTGCGGTAGGAGGTCCATGTGCTGACATTTAGAGAAGTCACTCCCCAGGACGCAGAACTGGTCCATCATCTGTATCTGGCTTCTCCGCATTACTTCGGTTTGATCGGAACCCACATCCCCAACCTCACCGAGGTGGAACGTGAAGTGTATCTGGCCACCCTCGACCCCAGACGGACCCTTGTCTTTTTATGCAGTGGGCAAGACCAAATTGGTTATCTGGACTACAAGATGGACTACCCCAACCCCGGAGATGTCACCATCAACCTGCTTCTGCTTACTGAAAAGAACCAGAGCAAAGGTTACGGTCGGGATGCCGTGCGCACCCTTGAAGAACAACTCAAGCGCACCAACCGGGTGAAACGCATCCTGGCCAGCGTTTACGGCCAGAACCCTCAAGCGGTGCGTTTCTGGAAAAACCTCGGGTACTCTTTTGCCATCGATGCCCGTCCCATCATGGAATGGTACGCCAAGCCTCTGGAAGTGACCGCCTAGGTTTGCTTGCAGGGTCAACAACACATTGAATTTCAGGAAGGTCTGGACATGTTTGTCATCAAATACGGCGGCAACGCCATGAAATCTCTGGAACTCCGCAGGGCCATCACGCAAGAAATCAGCCACCTCCGGGCACAGCATCAGGTGGTGATTGTGCACGGTGGAGGCCCCGTCATCGAACAGAACCTCAAAGCCCGCAACATCCCCAGCGAATTCAAACGGGGCCTCCGGGTCACCACCCCAGAGGTGATGGATGTCACCGAACAGGCGCTCACCCGACTGTCCAAAGAACTGGCACAGGACCTCGGGCAAGCCATCGGCTTGAGTGGCCGTGACATGCAACTGCTGCTTGGAGACACCGTCGCAGAGGACCTCGGGCGGGTGGGCCTGATTCACACCGTCAACACCGACCTGTTGCGCCAACTGCTCAGCATCGGAATCACCCCTGTGATCGCCTGCGTGGGCACCGATCAAAACGGTGAACCCCTCAACGTGAATGCAGACTGGGCTGCAGGTGCCGTGGCCGGAGCCCTGAACGCCCCCATCATCTACCTCACCGATGTGGATGGGGTGTACACCCGTTACCCGGACCCAGAGAGCCTCGCGCCAGAGCTCACCCGTGCCCAGATCCAGCAAGGCATTCAGGAAGGCTGGATTGCCGGAGGCATGATCCCCAAAGTGGAAGCTGCACTGCACAGTCTGGAAAAAGGTGCACCCAGTGCCACCATCACCTCTGGAATGCGCTCAGGGGTGCTGGAGCAGGCTGTGGCAGGCCAGAGCGGGACGAGGATTGTTCCTTGAGCGCAAACTGTAGCGGCTGAGCGGGCCTCGCCCAGAAGCCGAGAGCCGAGAGCCGAGAGCCGAGAGCCGAGAGCCGAGAGCCGAGAGCCGAGAGCCGAGAGCCGAGAGCCGAGAGCCGAGAGCCGAGAGCC
>NZ_JQKG01000076.1 GCF_000745915.1 Deinococcus misasensis DSM 22328 | reverse complement strand
GTCCTGCTTGGCCGATCCCTGTGAGGGCATGCTGTGCATACAGAAAACAGTATAGCTGAGGGCCGAGGGCATAGGGCCGAGGGCTTGAAAAGCTTTGGCTTAAGCGTTAAGGTGCAGCACGCTGCGCCCCTACAGTGCCCCTTGACCATTTTATTGACGTACAGCACGATGCTCTCGGCTCTCGGCTCTCGGCTCTCGGCTCTCGGCTCTCGGCTCTCGGCTCTCGGCTCTCGGCTCTCGGCTCTCGGCTCTCGGCTAGCCATGCCTGGCCCCTACAATGTCCTGTCCCTCTGCGCTTTCTGCCCTTGTTTGCAACACCATCCGCCCCATTTCCCCGCTTGCTTTATGATGTTCACCATGAGTCTTTCTTCTCAGCCCCTGATCGGGGTCGTCATGGGCAGCAGGTCGGATTTTGAAACCATGGAGCACGCCCTCAAGGTGTTGCAGGAATTGAAAGTGCCTTACGAGGTGCGGGTCCTCAGTGCACACCGTACGCCCCATTTGCTTTCCAGTTACGCCGAAAGTGCCAGAGGTCGAGGTCTAAGGGCCATCATTGCAGGTGCAGGAGGGGCTGCGCACCTTCCCGGCATGCTGGCTTCGTTCACCACCTTGCCAGTGCTCGGGGTGCCCGTGCAGTCCAAAGCCATGAGCGGCATCGACAGCCTGTACAGCATTGTGCAGATGCCCGGAGGCATCCCAGTGGCCACCTTTGCCATTGGCAAGGCCGGAGCCACCAACGCTGGCATTTTTGCAGCCAGTTTGCTGTCCAGCGAATTCCCAGAGATCCACGAAACCCTTGATGCTTACCGCAAGCGCCTCACACAGGCCGTGCTGGACGATCCGTTCTTTGAAGGGCATCCTCAGGCACCAACGGGGGAACAATGACCATGAATCCGTTAAAGCCCGGTGCCACTATCGGGTTTCTGGGAGGAGGTCAACTGGCCCGCATGCTGGCCATGGCCGCCACCAGCATGGGGTACAAAACCGTGTTTCTGGAGCCAGACCCCAATGCTCCCGCCAGAGAGGTTTCCCAGCACATTCAGGCCCCATATACCGATGAAGCCGCTCTGGCCAGATTGGCTGAGCTTTCGGACGTGGTGACGCTGGAATTTGAGAATGTCCCCGATGATGCCCTGAATTTTCTGGAATCCAGAGTCCCGGTTTATCCTCAGGCACAGGCTTTCCGGGTGTCCAGAAACCGCATCTTGGAAAAACAAACCTTGCTGGATGCAGGTTTGCAGGTCGCCCCTTATCTGGTGGTCCGTTCTGAAGCAGATCTGGAGGGTGCCCTCTCCAGAATGGGCGGCAAAGCCATCCTGAAAACCGCTGAACTGGGTTATGACGGCAAAGGTCAGGCCAGGGTCTCCAGCGATCAGGAAGCCCTCGACGCCTTCAGAACCTTCAAGGTGGACTGTGTGCTGGAAAGCTTCGTGCCTTTTGTGCGTGAAATCAGCGTGCAAATTGCCCGTGCGCCCAGCGGATACGCTGGACTCTCTGGCATCGTCGAGAACGTGCACCATCAGGGCATCCTCAAGCGCAGCATTTTTCCTGCCAGAGTCAGCGAAAAAGTGGTGGAAACCGCCCGCGATTTTGCCATCAAACTGGCCGAACACCTGAATCTGGTGGGCCTTTTGACTTTGGAACTTTTTGTGCTGGAAGATGACACTGTGTTGGTCAATGAAATTGCGCCCCGTGTGCACAACTCGGGCCACCTGACCATGAACGGGGGCGGCATCAGCCAGTTCGAAGCCCAGATCCGCGCGGTCACCGACCTGCCCCAGTGGGACTTCGAGCCTTTCATGGCTTGCAGCATGGTGAACATCCTCGGGTGGGAGAAAATCGAACCCGAGTGGGATGCCCTGACCGGAATTCAGGGTGCCCACCTCCACCTGTACGGCAAAGCCAACCGTCCCGGACGCAAAGTGGGCCACCTCAACATCGCCCATTTTGATCCCAACGTGGTCTGGGGCTCCACCAAGATTGCGGAAATGTTGCTGTTTGGGGATGTGAGTCCTTAAGGGCCTGCGGCCCGCCGAGGGCGCAGGGCCGAGAGCCTAGGGCCAAAATGGCTTTGGTAAACGCATCTTTTGGGCGAGGCATGCCCAGAAAGTGCAAAACGAGGGACCGCACGTAGGTCCCTCTGCCCGCTCGCCCCTCTATGTCCTCTTGACCATTTGCTGAAGGTATCGCAGGATGCTCTCGGCTCTCGGCGACCGAGCCCCCACCAATGGACTTTTCCCCCTTCCGGGTGTAGCGTAAACTCACGACCATGACGGATTTTGACCCTTCTGCCCCTGTTCAAAGCGAAACTGCCAAGAATGTATTGATTTCTTTTGGAGACCTCACCTGGGATGTGCTGGCCAAACCCGACTCCATGCTGCTTCCCGGAGGGGACACCACCGGGGTCATGAAATTGATGGGGGGGGGCAGTGCAGCCAACGTGGCTGCATGGGCAGCCAGAGTGGGCTGTCCCACCACTTTTGTGGGCAAAGTGGGCAAGGACCGCTTTGGCGAGATGGCCCAGCAGGAGTTGTCTTCTGAAGGGGTCCAGACCGAACTGATCTGGTGTGACACCCAACCCACCGGGGTGATTCTGGCACTCATCGACCAGAACGGCCAGAGGTCCATGCTCTCTGGGCAGGGGGCAGATTTTTACCTGTACCCTTCGGAATTGCCCACCCAAATCCTGACCAGTGGGCGTCACCTCCACGTGACCGCATGGAGCCTGTTCACCGATCCGCCCAGAGCTGCAGCTTTGCGGGCTGCGGCTTTGTGTGAGCGTGCTGGAATGACCATCTCTCTGGATCCCGGAAGTTTCCAGATGATTTCCCAGATGGGTCGAGCAGATTTCATTGACCTGATGCACGACATTGAATTTGACATCCTGCTGCCCAACCGGGATGAAGCCCATGCCCTGAGTGGCAAAAGAGATCCTCAGGCCATGCTGAAGTGGTTCCGCCATGAGTTCCCAAATGCCATGGTGGTCCTGAAACTGGACCGCGAGGGGGTCATGATCGACACCCCTCAAGGCGAACGCATCATGATCAGTGCCACCAGCGACACAGTCATTGACGCCACTGGAGCCGGAGACAGCTTTGGGGGGGCGTTTCTCGGGATGTACCTGCAGACCGGAGACCTTCGCCTGTCTGCCCAGTGCGCTGTTCAGGCGGCTGGCTGGGTGATTTCCCGTTATGGTGCCAGAGCCCCCATCGACCATGATTTGCGCCAGAGGTTGGAGCGGTACCGGGCGATGGTTTGAAGGGAAGGCAGAAGGCAGAAGGCAGAAGGCAGAAAACCTGTTACCACTCATGTAGGGGCGAGGCATGCCTCGCCCTGTATTGCCAAGGCCAAAGCCTTAAGGTTGCCTTGGCCTTCTGCTTTCTGCCTTGGCTTTTTGTCGCCAGCGTTCGGAGAGGGTGTTTTGATCCCTGATCTTCTCATACTCCTGCATTTCTTCCCATTAATCTAAGAAAGACATGACGACCCGAAAAAAGCCCTCATTTACCGTGGTGCTGATGGTGCTCATGATTCTGGTGACGTTGGTTGCCATTGTTGTGAACCTGTATCGCGATTACACCCGGCCCACGGGTGCTGCCAATTACACGCTTGAAGTGAAACCCGGAATGTCCGTGACCAGCATTGCCCGAGAGTTGCAGGCGCAGGGCATCGTGAAGAATGCCGATGTGTTCCGTCTGGTGTTGCGTCAGAGGGGCAACAGTGCCAGCATTCAGGAAGGCATTTACCAGTTCTCTGGTGAGCAGAACATTTTTCAGATTGCAGAGACGCTGGAAGGGGGCGGGAAGCCCAGGGTCATCAATGTGACCATCCCTGAAGGCAAGCGCCTGAAAGACATTGTTGGGATTTTTGCGAAGGCTGGGATCAGCAACAAGCAGGCGTTGCAGCAGGCTTTTGACCAGAACATCAAGCTTTCAGAGCACGCCACCGATTCTCTGGAAGGTTTTCTGTTTCCTGCCACCTACCCGTTCCGTCCAGAGGCCACTGCCGATGAAGTGGTCCGGACCCTTGTTTCTCGCATGGAGCAGGAGTTTTCCGCAGAGCGCATTGAGGGGGCCAAAAAGCTGGGTCTGTCGGTGCATGACTGGGTTTCTCTGGCCAGCATTGTACAGGCAGAGGCTGCCAACACCGAAGAAATGCCCCTCATTGCTGGCCTTTTCCTGAACCGCATGGAGATCGGGATGCCGTTGCAGTCGGATCCCACAGTGGCTTACGGCCTCGGGAAGGATTTGCCAGAGCTGAACCGCTTTGAAGGTGATTTCCAGAAAGACACCCCTTACAACAGCTACACCCGCAAGGGTCTGCCTCCCACAGCCATCAACAATCCGGGCGAAGCGGCTCTGGTGGCGGTGTTGAATCCCGAGCGTCTGGTGGATGGCAAGAAAGCCCTGTATTTTGTGCATGGTCGGGACCGCAAGATCCATGTGAACAGCGATTTCCAGAGCCACCTGAGGGATGTAGAGAAGTACCGCTGAAGCAAAAACCTGATTTTTATGGAAACGTTTCCTGATGGCTCTCTGGGTCATCAGGGTTTTTTCTGATGGGGAAATTCCCGACAAAGTCCATGCAAGACTTGAACTTTACCGGGAAATATCCTATATTTTATGCAATCGTTTGCAAAAGAATATCCACGACGGAATCGCCCATGTCCGTCTCAAAAGCGTGTGTCTCTGCCGTTTTGTAGAAACGTTTTTAGCGACTGGCGATCAAGGAGGTTGTATGCACCCGAGATCCACCTTTTCGATCCTCGCTTTTGGACTGCTGCTTTCCGCTTGCAGCCAGCAAAGCACCCCTGCCACACCAGAGCAGGTTTCCAGAGCCGCTCTGGCCAGTTGCACGCCCATCTCCATCAACGAAAACGCCTATTACCGCATTGTCGGACGCCAGTCCAACCGTGCACTGGATGTCAAAGACGTGAGCACCGCCAATGGTGCCCTCATCCAGACCTGGGGTTATGGTGGAGGAGACAACCAGAAATGGCGTTTCCAATCTGTGGGCGGAGGATTTTACAAAATCACCGTCAAACACTCGGGCAAAGCGCTGGACGTGAGCGATGTCAGCCAGAACAACGGGGCTTTGCTGCACCAGTGGGATTATGTGGGTGGTCAGAACCAGCAGTGGTGCGCCATTCCCACCGACAGTGGTTTCTTCCGTTTGCTGGCCCGTCACTCTGGCAAAGCCGTGGACATCAAAGACTTCAACACAGCAGATGGGGGAGTGGTCCACCAGTGGGATTACGTGGGCGGAGCCAACCAGCAATGGAAATTTGAGCAGGTGGAGACCATCGGACAACAACCCATCTGGAGTCAGGAATTCAACGAACCTGCAGGAACCCAGCCCTCCACAGGCATCTGGAACTACGAAACCGGAGGGGGCGGATGGGGCAACAGTGAACTGCAAAACTACACCGCTTCCACCCAGAACCTCGCCATGAACGGTGCGGGTCAACTGGTGATCACCGCACGCAAAGAAAACGTGGGGTCTTGCTGGTACGGGGCCTGCCAGTACACCTCGGCACGCATCACCACCCAGAACAAGTACTCGGTGCTGTATGGCCGCATCGAAGCCCGCATCAAAATTCCCGGCGGTCAGGGCATCTGGCCTGCCTTCTGGATGCTCGGGGCCAACCTGGGCAGCGTGGGCTGGCCCAACAGTGGTGAAATTGACATCATGGAAGTGGTCGGCAAAGACCCCAACAATGTCCACACCACCCTGCACGGCCCCGGTTACTCTGGATGCTGCGGAATTCACGGGGCTTACAACCTCGGGCAGCCTGTGGCCAATGCGTATCACGTCTTTGCTGTGGACAAGCGCCAGAACGACATCAAGTTCTTTGTGGATGGGGTTCAGGTGTTCCGTGTGACCCCGGCCAACCTGCCTGCAGGAAGCCAGTGGGTGTTCAACCAGCCCTTCTTCATGCTGCTGAACCTCGCGGTGGGAGGCGCATGGCCCGGAAGCCCCGATGCCACCACCCCTTTCCCTGCACAGATGCTGGTGGATTACATCCGCGTTTACCCCTGAAGATCTGGATTCAGAAGAGGCCTGCGGGCCTCTTTCTTGTTGAAATCTTTCGAAACGATTCGAGTCTTCTAAACAACGCTGGACATCTGCTTCCAAATCCCTCAGTCTGAAAACATGGCCTTCTTTGATTTCTCCCTCCCCGAGCTGCAAAAGTACCTCCCCGAGCGCACCGAACGTCCAGATTTCGACACCTTCTGGCAAGAGACCCTCTCCGATGCCCGCAGTTTTCCCCTGAACGCCACGTTCACACCACACGCCACCCCATTTGAAACGCTGGAGTTCTTCGATGTGACCTACAACGGTTTCGGTGGGCAACCCATCAAAGGGTGGTTTGTGCTGCCCAAACACCGCTCTGGTCCGCTGGCTTGTGTGGTGGAGTACATCGGCTATGGAGGGGGCAGAGGGATTCCTGCCCACTGGATGCACTTTGCCAGTGCAGGTTATGCCCACTTCATCATGGACACCAGAGGACAGGGAAGCACCTGGCGCACCGGAGACACCCCCGACCCCGAGGGCAGCGCTCCCAGCATTCCCGGATACATGACCCGTGGCATCCTGAAACCCGAGACCTATTACTACCGCCGGGTCTACACCGATGCCGTGCGTGCCATCGAAGCTGCACGAAGCCACCCCGAGGTCAACCCCGAGAAAGTGGCCGTGCTGGGAGGCAGTCAGGGCGGAGGCATCACTCTGGCCGCAGCAGGACTGGACCCCACAGTGGCTGCCGTACTTCCTGATGTGCCTTTTTTGTGCCACTTTGACCGGGCTGTGACCATGGTGGACACCTATCCTTATTACGAGGTTTCCAATTACCTGAAAATCCACCGGGACAAAATCGATCAGGTGTTTCGGACCCTCAGTTACTTTGACGGCATGAACTTTGCTGCCAGAGCCCAGAGTCCAGCCCTGTTCTCTGTGGGCCTGATGGACACCATCTGCCCGCCCTCCACTGTGTATGCTGCTTTCAACCATTACGGTGGCGAAAAGACCATCCAGGTGTGGCCTTTCAACAACCACGAAGGGGGAGACATGGACCAGACCATGTTGCGCATCGAATTCATGAACAGGGTCCTGCGCTGACCGAAAAAGCAATAAAGAAAAGAATTGGTTTCTGAAATGCTGCATTCACTCGCAGTTTTCCAGACACAAAGTGTTTAAGATCAGGGTGTGTACAGGCCATACGTTTCTGAAATTCGCACCGCGCACCTGAAAGCCCAGCAGGCCGAAAAGACCGGAATGTATCACGTTGCTGTCCAGCAGTACCTGATTTGCCTTGAAAAAAGCGAATGCCGTCAGGACTGCCAGTGCGTGAACTATTTCGCCCAGCAACTCAGCCTGTGTTACAAGAAAATGGGCCTGATGGACAAAGCGAATTTCTACGCAGGTCTGGCCCTGCTGGACTGAACCCCAAGTCGAAACGGTGTCCCCATCTGCAAAGGTGGGGATTTTGCTTTGGGGGTGCCGAGGGCCGAGAGCACAGGGCCGAGGGCCAAAGGCATGATCTGTTGATGCTCTCCAGAGCAGATCGGGTGAGCACTGGACCTGTCCCAAGGTGCAGTGACCTACTTTGCAGCAGACATGGAAAACTGTTGCTCTGGCAAAAGCTTTTTTGCCCTCGGCACTCGGCTCTTTGCCCTCGGCCTTCTGCGAAACCGCTAAAATGAAACCACATGACGGATCTGATCAAAAAGCGTCTGAAAGACCACAACTACCCCGGATGGCTGCACCGTTTGGCCTTGTTGACATGGAAAGCCAGAGGCTGGAAATTGCTGGGCAAAAAGCCTTCTGTCCCCAAATACCTGCTGGTGGTGGCCCCCCACACCACCAATCAGGACTTTTTTTATTACCTGTGGCTGAGTGTGGGTTACAACATCCACCCTTACTTCATTGCCAAGAAAGACATCTTCAATGGTTTGCAAGGTCCCATCATGCGTTCTCTGGGTGGGATTGCCATTGACCGAACCGCCAGTTTTGATGTGGTGGACAAGGCCGCAGAGGAGTTCCGCAGCAACAAAGAAATGGTGATGGCCATCCTGCCAGAGGGCACCCGCAAGAAGAGGCCTTACTGGAAGAGTGGGTTTTATTACATCGCTCTGGAAGGTGAAGTGCCCATTGTGATGGTCAGCATGAACTTCAAAGAAAAGTGGATCAAGATGTCAGAGCCTTACACCCTGACCGGCGAGCAGGACCGTGATCTCGATGTGATACGGGCGTTTTACAGTGATGCGTACGGCATCAAGCCCGAGAACTTCAGCGACATTGTGTTCCAGGAACGCAAGGCCGAGCAGCAAAGTGGAGGCAACACATGAATGTGGTTCTGGTCAGCGGAGCACGCACCCCCATTGGTGCAATGGGTGGGGCATTCAAAGACATCGATGAAAGCGAATTGGCCATCCATGCCCTGAAAGGGGCTCTCACCCGTGCTGGGGTTGGGGCAGAGGTCCTGCAAGAACTCACCCTCGGACAGGTGATCAGTGCCGGGCGTGCTGCTTACAACGCCCGCAAAATTGCTCTGGGTGTGGGCATGCGTGAAGATGCCCCGAGTTTTCAGGTGAACAAACTGTGTGGCTCTGGCATGCGGGCTGCTTACAGTGCCTTTCAGTCCCTGAAGCTGGAAGAGCACCAGATTGTGGCGGCAGGTGGGGCAGAGAACATGACACAGGCCCCTTACATTCTGCCCACTGCACGTTATGGACAGAAACTCGGGCACCAGACGTTGCTGGACACCCTCACCCACACCCTGACCTGTGGGGTGTCTGACCTCCCGATGGGCATCACCGCAGAGAACATCGCCGAAAAATACGGCATCACCCGTCAGGAGCAGGACGAATGGACGGTGCTCAGTCACCAGAGGGCTCTGGCTGCCCAGCGCTCTGGCCGATTTGCCAAAGAGATTGTGCCTGTCGGAACCCGCACAGGTCTGATCGAGCACGATGAGCGCCCGCAGGAGACCTCTCTGGAAGCCATCTCCAAACTGCGTCCAGTGTTCAAGAAAGACGGCACTGTGACCGCTGCAAATGCCAGTGGCATCAACGATGGGGCCTGCATGATGGTCTTTGCCACCGAGGAGTACGCCAGAGCGCAGGGCCTGCCCATGCTGGCCCGCATTCATGGGTTTCAATCGGTGGGCGTCCCCCCTGAAGTGATGGGGCTGGGTCCCAGTGTGGCCATTCCCCGTTTGCTGGAACGTTTTGGCAAAACCTTACAGGACATTGACCTGATCGAAGTCAATGAAGCTTTTGCGGCCCAGTACCTCGGGGTGGCCCGTGATCTGAACCTCGATCCTGAAAAAACCAATGTGAACGGTGGGGCGGTGGCGCTCGGGCATCCTGTGGGCATGAGTGGAGCCCGCGTGCTGTACACCCTTGCTCAGGAACTCCATGAACGCAACCTGCAATGGGGTGTGGGCAGTTTGTGTATCGGCGGAGGTCAAGGAATCGCCTGCCTCATTGAGCGCATTTGAAACGAAAGTGTGGACTGGAACAAAATTTTCAGATTTCGTAACGGGTTTTTGCTCTTGGGCAAATCCTGAGTTTGTGTTGTTCTGAAGTCCCTATCACCCTACCCACCATGGGTAGAAGCCGCCAGAAGCCACCCTTTCTGGCGGTTATTTGATGGATTGTGCCTCCAAAAAGCTTTCAGGCACCATGGGGTTTCAGAATTTGAAGGGTGTTCCTGTGGCCGTTAAAAAGTCACTGCAACAAAAAAAGTACCTTTAGGCATGCCTAAGAACACCTGAAATTTGGTGTTCCAGAGGGGGTGTATGGCAAAAAACCCATAAAAAACACCCCCTACAATGAAACCATGACGCCCACCCGAGCCGCCCTCCTCAGCCTGATGGTCGGGGCACTGGTTTTTGCCCTGAAATACCTGGCCTACCATTTCACCGGTTCGGTGGCCTTGTACTCTGATGCACTGGAAAGCATTGTGAACATTGTGGCTGCCGCCGCTGCCCTGATTGCCCTGCGTGTTGCGGCTTTGCCTGCCGACCCCAACCACCCTTATGGACACACCAAAGCAGAGTACTTCAGTGCTGTGCTGGAAGGGGTGTTGATCCTTTTTGCTGCAGTGACCATTTTTCAAGAAGCCTACAAGGGTTTCTTGAATCCCCGAGAACTCAAAGACCTCAATCTGGGGGCAATCATTTCTCTTGTGGCCTCCGGTCTGAACGGGGTGCTGGGCACCTACCTGATTCGCATTGGTCGTGCTGTGCGCTCTCCTGCCCTGACCGCCGATGGAAAACACGTCATGACCGATGTGGTGACTTCGGTGGGTGTGTTGCTGGGCGTGCTGCTTGCCGGAATGACGGGCATCCAAATGTTGGACCCCCTGCTGGCCATGCTGGTGGCCCTGAACATCCTCTGGACCGGATGGCAGCTCATGAAAGAAAGCGTGGGGGGCCTGATGGATGCTGCCCCCAGAGCCGAATTGCTGGAACAGGTGCGCAACATGGTGGGACAGTACGGCGAAGGGGCTCTGGAAGCCCACGACTTGCGGGCCAGACATGCCGGACGCATCACCTTCATTGAGTTTCATCTGGTGGTTCCGGGCAGCATGACCGTACAGGAAGCCCACTCCATCTGTGACCGCATTGAAGAGGCACTCAAAGAGACCCTCCATGAGGTGGAAATCAACATCCATGTGGAGCCCGAGAGCAAAGCCAAACACCACGGCATTGTGGTGCTTTAACTTCTCCTGCATGCTGGCATGGCACAATGCAACTTAAAAGACACATGAGCCGTACATGAGTTTTGAAAGCTCAGGTCTTTCAAGGAGGAAGTGCAATGCTGATTTTCGTGCTGGTCATTCTGGCCGGGATCGCCCTGATGGTGGTCAGTGCCAACCCCAAACAAAAAACCCTGCGCACCCCGGCGATTGCGTTGCTGGCGGTGGGTTTGCTGGGAACAGCCCTCTCTGGTGCATTTGTGATCATTCCGGCAGGCAGTGTGGGCGTGATTTTCAACATTTTTGGAGGGGTGAAGCCCACCACCCTCACAGAGGGGTACCACTTTGTGATGCCCGGCGTTGAACGGGTCACGGTGTACGAAGCCCGTCTGCAGGAACTCACCCTGTCCAGACTGGGTGAAGGGGGCAGCAATGTGGATGAAAGCATCCACGCCCGCAGCAAAGAAGGTCTGGAAATCGCTGCAGACATCACCGTCCAGTTCAACATCATTCCCACCGAAGCCGCCAAACTGCACAAAGAACTCGGGCCGAACTACATTGAAACGGCCATCCGCCCACAGGTGCGCTCCAAAGTGCGTGATGGAGTGGGTCAATTCAATGCAGCAGACCTGATCTCCACCCAGAGAACCCAACTCGAAGCCCTGATCAACGAACGCCTGAGCAAAGAGTTTGCCAACAACCACATCGAACTCCGCAATGTGCTCCTGCGTGAACTGCGCATCCCGGATTCGGTGGCCAAAGTCATCGAAGAGAAACAAACCGCCGAGCAGCAAGTTGCCATCGAAAGAAACCGCAAGCAGCAAGCCGAAATTGCTGCCCAGCGCAAAGTGGTGGAAGCCGAAGGGGAAGCCAAAGCCCAGATTGCCCGCGCAGAGGGTGAAGCCAAAGCCCTCAGCTTGCGAGGCAAGGCCCTCAAAGAAAACCCCGAGATCATTCAACTGACCATGGCTGAAAAACTGTCCCCCAGCATCCAGACCATCATGGTTCCCTCCAATGGGGGTTACCTGCTGGACCTCAAAAGCCTGACCACTGCCAAGAAACAGTAACCTCATCACCGACAAGACCAGACCGTCAGGTCTGGTCTTTGTTTTGGGTCAGATGTTCTGGGTTGGTCTTCAGTGAATGGTTGTGGTGGTCATGCGGGCCTGAAAAGACTGAAACACCTTCAATTGCATTTTGCGAACCCACCAGCCAAACAGTTTGTAGATGCCCTGAGGCTCGGCAAAACTCTCGATGCGCACCATCACTTCATTGAATGGACTGAGGCTCACTTCGAAGACCTCAATGCCCGAGAGGGGATTGCCTTTCAGGGTCCCCAGCACCGCCCTGTAATACCTTGGGGATTCCCGCAAATCCAGCATGCGGTGGGGGGCCATCACCCAGAGACCCATCACGTTGATGCACACCGCAAGCCTGCGTCCCTGAGGAACCGCAAACGTCCAGCCCAGATTGAACTGGCTCCATGCCTGCAAGGACACCTTGGCCCGCTTGAAGGCCGCATCGCCCTGCCCGACTTTGAATTCCACAAAATCCCGATGGTAGTGTGCTCTGGCATACTCCAGACTGGGAAAACTCAGCGGAGCCTCTTTGAGGGTTTCCAGATGCTTTTCAAGTTGGATGGACTCGGGCTTGCTGAAGTAGAGGGTCACAGTGACTCTATGGTAAGGCTTTTGGTCTTGCAAAGGACTTAACAGGGCAGAAGGCAGAAAGCAGAAGGCTTAAGACGCTGGTGCTAAAGCTTAAAAGCCTTCTGCCTTTGACCTTCTGCTTTCCAGGGGTGACGCACGTTAAGGCTGAAGGAGAAGCATCAGGAGGGTGGAGCGAAACTCATCACTCAACGCAGCTCGTTTCCTCTTGCGCTTCATTCCCCCTTTGGACGGTTCGCGATTCAGCAGATTCAACGCCATGTGCCGCAACACCGCTAGATTTTCTGGCCCATGATCCTTCGCATAACGGTGATCATCTTCCCCAAACACCACATCCAACATCCAGTGCAGCTTGTTTTCC
>NZ_JQKG01000075.1 GCF_000745915.1 Deinococcus misasensis DSM 22328 | reverse complement strand
AGCCGAGAGCCGAGAGCCGAGAGCCGAGAGCCGAGAGCCGAGAGCCGAGAGCCGAGAGCCGAGAGCCGAGAGCCGAGAGCCGAGAGCCGAGAGCCAAGAGCCGAGAGCATGATGTCCTACACCGTAAAAATCGTCAAGGGATGTGTCTGTAGGGGCGAGGTATGCCTCGCCCTGAATGCTTTTGCTAAAGCGTTTTGCCCTCGGCCCTCGGCTCTGGGCCCTCGGCATCCCACCTCCCCAACCCCTCCTCATACGCCAAAAGCGTGTGATGCATCCTGACCTTTCCCTGCTGGTACAACTCCAGAAATTCTGCTTGGCTGAAATACCTGCGGTCCAGAATTTCATCGGTGGGTTCTGTGGGCAAGGTCTCCCCTGCTGCAGGAACCGCAAGCCAGACGAAACGCTGCACCAGTCCACCATCCGAATACCGCCCGAGGTAGGTGTTGAGGAAGGACTGCAATTCCACCCGGATTCCGGCTTCTTCGAGGGCTTCACGTTTTGCGGCCTCCTCGGGGGCCTCTCCGGTTTCGATGGTGCCCATGGGTAGGTGCCAGAGGCCCTGAAAGGGTGCTTTGGCTTGCTGGACCAGCAAAATGCGTCTTTGTGCGTCCAGAATCAGGCATCCTGCCGCTCTGGCGGTGGGGTAAAGGGTGTAGGTTTCATCGAATTGCACGTCTGGCCTCGGCTTTTTTCAGGCTGTTCTGAATCCAGGGTGGGGTTTCAGGACGGGAAAGGGCTTCGGTCAGGGTGAGCCAGCAGGCAGAGGTCACTTCTTCTTCCTGCACAGTCACGGTTCCGCTCTGGTAAGGGGCCATCATCACCACGTTGATGCAAGGCAGGTTTCCAGCCAGAAAGCTGTTGGCTTCCAGATAAGTCAGGTCACCCACCTCAAGGCCCACCTCTTCAAGAACCTCACGTCTGGCGACATGCTCAAGGACATCGGGCAGGATTTCGTGCTGTTCCACTTTGCCGCCCGGAAAGCACAGGAGCCCGCCTGCATGGGCTTCTCTGGTGCTCCTTAAGGTCAGGAGGTAGCGGTTTTCATGGTGGATGATCACTTCGACATTGACAATAAACATTGGGGTCATGGCTGGCACCTTCTGACCGTTTCGCGGATCCAGAGGGGGGTTCTGGGGTCTTCAAGGATCTGCTCGGGGGTCATCCAGAGCACAGCATCCACTTCTCCGGGTTGTGGGGTGGGTTCTCCTGAAAGAAAATCCGCCTGAAAGGTCACGAACAGGACAGGCTGAGATCCATGGAGGGTCGTGGTGCTCCAGACGTATTTCAGATTGTGAATGTGGACCCCGGTTTCTTCGAGGACTTCGCGTCTGGCGACATGCTCAAGGACATCGGGCAGGATTTCGTGCTGCTCGATTTTGCCACCCGGAAAGCACAGCGTACTGGGGGCATCTTCGTCTGTGGTGGGCCTCTGGCACATCAGGCATTGGCCCTGATGCTTCACCACCACCTCGACAGCCACTTTGAATTGAGGAACCATGGTGTCTTTTATAACAAAACTTCTTGAGGTGCCCATCACATGCCTCACATAAAATCCGCATGGAGCAACCCTATAGTGGTGAAAGAGAATCTTCAGGAGGTTTTATGCGATCACGCACCCTGGCGCTCGGGGTTTTGGGCCTGCTCATGGCGAGCTGCAGTCAACTGGCCCCCAACACCACTCCCATCTTTTTGGCAAAATTGTCTGGCGAAAACGTCGTTCCCAAAATCACCTCGGAGGCTTGGGGCTATGCCAACGGTACATTGAGTGGCAACGACCTGACCTTGAACGGCAAATTCTTCCGCCTGAGTGGCAAAGTCACCGGAGTCAAACTCATGCAGGGCAAAGTGGGCCAGAACAGTGCCATGCTTGCTGTTTGCACCTTCGATCCCGCGAAGGAAATCCAGAACGATGCCAGCAAAGTCGGAAACGGCACGTTTGGCAAAACCTGCACCTTCAAAGACCACAAGATCAACGAAGATGTGGTGAAAACCGGCGGTTATTACCTTGTGGTCACCACCGAAGCCCATCCTGATGGCGAGTTGCGCGGTCAACTCGGGTACGAATAAGGAGCACCTCATGAAAACCGTTCATTTTGCTGCTGCACTGCTGGCTCTGGGACTGGCTTCCTGCAACCAGAGCGCCCCAACCCTTCCCGGTCTGCCCACCTACACCGCCAATCTGAGTCATCTCAAAGAAGTGCCTGCTCCCACTGTGCCTGACAAGTACGCTGGCACCGGCTCTGCAAAGGTGGTCTGGGATGGCAAGAAAGCCACCGTGACCGGCAGTTACTCTGGCCTGACCGGTGCAGCCACCATGGCCCACATCCATGAAGGTGAAGCCGGACAGACAGGTGGCCCTGTGTGCACCCTCAAAATCACCCCGGATGCCAAAGATGCCACCAAAGGCACCCTTTCCAACGACGGAGATTGTGTGCTGAACGAAGACAAACTGCGTTTTGGCTTCTATTACGTGAATGTGCACACCGACCAGAACAAACCCGGCGAAATCCGCGGGCAACTGACCAAATAAAGCAAGCCAAAAGAAGCCCCAGAGCAAGCACTCTGGGGTTTTTGTTGTTCTGGGTTGTTCTGGCTTATTTCTGGGACTGTTCCAGATCCTTGAGGTATCCCTGCGCAAAGGGTGTTTGTGCAAGGCCCCCTTCGGCGGTTTCTTTGAGCTGCAAGGGCATCATGCGTCCGACTTGCGCCATGGCCGTGATGACTTCATCGGGTGGGATGAAGCTTTCCAGTTGGGCCAGAGCCAGTTGGGCACTGCTGACCGCATGGACGGCAAAAAATGCGTTTCTGGACACGCAGGGCACCTCCACGTAGCCACCCACTGGATCACACACCAGGCCGATGGTGTTCATCAGGGCAAGGGCAGCTGCGTGAACGCAGGCTCTGGAATCTCCTCCCAGCAGTTCGGTGACGGCAGCAGCAGCCATGGCTGCACTGGAGCCGATTTCAGCCTGACAGCCTCCAGCAGATCCAGAGATGTACATTTGCCTTGAGATGGCTTTGCCAATGCCTGCAGCCAGCACCAGAGGCATCACCAGTTTTTCGTCTTCGATGCCAAGGTGGTCTGCCACCCCGATCAAAGCTCCGGGGATGGTTCCGGCACTTCCAGCGGTGGGTGCAGCCACAATGCGTCCCATGCGGGCATTCTCTTCATTGACGGCCATGGCGTAAGCCTGAACCCGTTTGATCAGGGGAGCATTCAAGGCATCTGGAGCGTCCCAGAGACCCTTGGCATTCCAGCCCACCATGCCGGTGATGCTTTTGGCATCGGTTTTCAGGCCACGTTCGATGCTGTCACGCATTTCCTGAATGCGGGCACGCATGACCTGCTTGACGTCCTCTGGTTCAAGGCCGTTTTCTTCACAATCGGTGTCCAGCACCCACTGGCTTGCGGGGGATGGGGCTTTCAGAATGTCGTCTAAGGTCATGGGGCTCCTTAAAGGCGTTTGAATCCCGGCAGCATGCGAATCCAGCTGATCTCGGGAATGTGGGCAATTTTGCGAATGGCGTAATCCGACAGACCCGAGTCCAGCACGATGCACATCATGGCGGTGCCGCCGCGTTTTTCACGGGTGCAGGTCAGGCTGGCGATGTTCACTTCGTCAATGGCGATCAGGCCGGTGACCCGTGAAATCATGCCGTAGGCGTCTTGATACTTCAGCAGCAAGGTGGGCGAAAAGCCGTCAAAAGCCACCTTGAAACCGTCCACCTCGATGACTTCGATGATGCCCCCTCCGGTGCTGGAGGCTGTCACCTCTACGGAAGCCTGTCCACCTTGTAGGTGGATCAAGGCCGTGTTCGGATGGACATTTCCCAGATCGGCATCATGAAACTCGAAATTCAGACCTGCTTTTTCAGCTTCCTGAAAAGCTTGTGGGAGTCTCGGGTCGTGGGGTTCGAAGCCCAGAATTCCGGCGATCAGGGCCAGATGGGTGCCGTGTCCTTTGCCGGTTTTGGCAAAGCTGGCATAGAGTCCAATGCGGGCTTTTTCAGGGGTGTGGCCCAGCAGTTGGCATGCTGCCAATCCGATGCGGCAAGCACCAGCGGTGTGGCTGCTGCTCGGGCCGATCATCACAGGACCGATCATGTCCAGTAAACTCATATAGACAATTATACCGTAATGTATAACGTATACAAGTATACGATTTATACAGCTAAGGGTTTATACCGGGTCAAAACCATCACTGCAACCTGCAAAAGGGCTGGTTAGACTGACCCCATGAAAATCAAAAACATCAAAACCTTATTGTTCACCCTGATTGCCCTTTCTGGTGGGCCTGCTCTGGCCCAGACCTCCAGTCAGCTTTTGATGGACACCATCAACACCTTCAGTGTGGTGCGAGGTCTGAAGGTCATCAAAGATGTGCCTTATGGTGATCATTCCAAACAGAAACTCGACCTTTATCTGCCACGCCAGAGGGGCACCCATCCGGTGCTGGTCTTCGTGCATGGAGGCACCTGGCAGAAATACAAGAAAGACGACTTCAAATTCATCGGAGAATCCTTTGCCAGAGCAGGTTACCTCACGGTCCTGATCAATTACCGGCTTTATCCAGAGGTGCAGTACCCTGCGTTTGTTCAAGACACCGCAAAAGCTTTCAAATGGGTCAAAGACCATGCCAGAGACTACTCAGGCAATCCAGAGCGCATGTTCCTGATGGGCCACTCTGCAGGGGCCTACAACACCGTCATGGCTCTGGTGAACCCTGCGTTCCTGCCCGCAGAAGGCCTCAAAACCACCGACTTCAAAGGGGTGATTGGCATTGCCGGACCCTACGACATTCCTCCTCTGGACGGCATCTTTGGTGAAGAACCCAACCGCAAAGAAGTGATGCCTGTCCATCAGGTGCATGGAGATTTGCCCCCTTTCCTGCTGGTTTCGGCAGGCAACGATGATCTGGTGTCTGCCACCAACGCGGTGCGTCTGGAGCAAGCCCTCAAAAACAACCAGACCCCAGTCAGCACGGTCACCGTTCCCAACCTCGGGCACAGCGATGTGCTGATCACACTGATGCGAAGGACCTCGGGGTTCTTCACGCTCAGGCAAACCGTGCTGGACTTCATGCAGAAACAGCCCTGAGCTTTGCAAATCGGTTACATGAAGCACAAAAGACCTTCTCCAAAAAGATTAGACTGACTCCATGAAAATCAAATTGCTCCTTGCCACAGCCCTCTTGACCCTGCCTCTGGTGGCACAGGCACAGAACCGGGACCTGAACCTGCTGAACACCCTGACCGTCACCCGCGATCTGCAGGTGCAACACAACATCCCTTATGGCACGGAAAGCCGTCAGAAACTGGACATCTACCTGCCCCGCCAGAAAGGCACCCATCCGGTGGTGGTTTTTGTGCACGGCGGATCCTGGCAAAGCTACAGCAAAGACAATTTTGAATTCGTCGGAGAATCTTTTGCCAGAGCAGGCTACGTGACGGTGCTGGTCAACTACCGACTGGCTCCACAATTCACTTATCCGGCTTTTGTGCAAGACACCGTAAAAGCCTTCAAATGGGTCAAAGACAACATCCAGCAGCACTCTGGAAACCCCAATGAAGTGTTCGTGATGGGTCACTCGGCAGGGGCCTATAACGTTGCAGAAGCCATCATCAATCAAGATCTGTTGTCCGCAGAGGGCCTCAAGCCCACCGATTTCAAAGGGGTGATTGGCATCGCTGGACCTTACGACTTCGATCCTGCGTTCACCCCCGGCGTGTTTGGCACGTATCTGCGCGAACAGGCCATGCCTGCAAACCATGTGAAGGGCGAACTGCCCCCTTTCCTCTTGTTGGTCGCCCAGAACGATGAACTGGTGGCCCCAGAGAACGCCACCAGCATGAAAAAAGCCCTCAAAGCCAATGGCACCCCTGTCGAACTGGTGACCATTCCCAGAGTCAACCACGGTGAAATCCTCGGGGCTTTGATGCGCAGGCTCTCTGGTTTTTTCCCTCCGGTGCGTCAGACGGTGCTGGATTTCATGAAAAAGAACCTTTGAGGTTGTGCAGCCTGGGGTTGTAGGGGCGAGGCGTGCCTCGCCCAGAAGGCATCCCAAAACTCCAAATCCATCTCTGCTGTAGAAAATCCAAAAGGCAATCAAAAAGAAACACCCCGAGAAGGGGTGTCTTTGCATTCAATCGGTTTTCAATGGAGGGTCAACAGGTTTATTTTTGTTCCACGCGTTCATACTTGTGGTCGCTGAAGTCCTCGTCCTTCTTGAGTTTGTAAGGGTTCAGCAGGGCAATCACACCCCCCATGATGATGAAGAGGGGCCAGACCCGACCCCAGTCCAGATCCAGCACAAAAATGGAACCGACCAGCAACAAGGGCAAACTGGACGCCACTTTGGCACCCACCACCGGAGAGAAACCGGTTCTCTGGTATTCCTGATATGCCTGAAGGGCCTGATACAGACCGGGCACCAGAATGAACAGGGCCCACCAGTGGTCGAACTCCAGACCCAATCCGAACACCAGCAACAAAATCACGCCTACAGCAATCACGGTCCAAGCTTCACGTTGTTTTTTCATTGGGCTTTCCATCATGTCACCTCTTCCTTTAAGGTACGCTTCCGTCAGGTTTTGGAGTACCCCCAGAAGTCACCCCTCTGATATGACATACGTCATGTCTCGGGCTGGGGTTGCGTTCCATCGAGGTCGGTGTACCCATAACGCAGCGCGAGTTTCAGCACATCAAGCGCTTCACCGCTGAAGGCACCACTTTCGGCATCCCGGTAAAGGGCAGACACCGCCATCCCAACAAACTCTGGACTGTGGGAGTTGGAGAGATCGAAAACTCCAGCTTTCAGGACCGATTCGGTGCGGACCAGACCGGGATGAAGGGCCACTGCGGTGATCCCGTGAGGCATCAGTTCATGGGCCATGCAGGCGGTCATGTGGTCGCTTGCTGCTTTGGCCGCTCCATACGCCACGCCCATGTCCACCTTCCTGGAGGCAATGAAGGAGATGTTGGCAATCAGACCCCCAGTGCTTTTCAGCATCAGGGGAACCGCCAGAGCAGAAGTCACATACTGCACCCTCACCCCAGCCTGAAACATCCTGTCCCATCTGGAAAGGGGGGCAGTCCAGAAGCCTTTTTCCTCCCAGAATTTTGTGCCGTCAAAGTAGTGCTCGTATCCGCCCCATGCGTTGTTGACCAGCACATCCAGTTTGCCCTGCTCCTGCTCGATCTGTTCGAGCACTTTGCGGCTCTGGTGGTCGTCGGTGTGGTCACACTGGATGGCCACCCCTTTCCCCCCCAGAGCCTCAATTTCCTGCAAGGTGGAGGTCAGGCTGCCCGGAAGGTCCACACTCCCCTCCCCTTCATGCAGGGTGCGACCTGTGAAATACACCACTGCCCCCTGTTTTGCGAGCTCCAGAGCCACGCCCTTGCCCACCCCTCTGGATGCACCTGTCACCAGTGCCACTGTGCCTTGCAAGTTCTGCATCTGCCCCTCCTGATTTCGCTGTGTACCAAATCAGGATAAAGGGTTTCACGTGAAACAGACATAGCAGGGATGGCTTAAAGGAGTACAGACTCAAGATTGAGAGTCCTGAGCCTGCACAAATACAGCAGTAAGCCTCTTACTGCGTTTATCAGTGAAATGGAATGATTCGAAAGAACCCTTCCATTTCAGAAAATACGACCTCAAACATCAACCTCTTGTTTATTTGCTATATGTTTTAAAATATGGCACTGCAAGATATTTGCATATTAAACTCTTTATTGATCATGGCATGAAATTTCAAAAATGATTTTGACTCCTTATCCTTTACACTCTTTTTTCCCTTCCACAGATAAACACCATAATCTTCTCCGCTTTCAATCAATCTGTAGCCACCATCATCAGCCATAAATTCTTCGCTTGCAAGGTAAGCCCCGGAAGAGGGATATGAACCATCTCTAAAGCTCACAGTCTGAACACAACTTTTAGGATCATATTGTACTTTTTCTGCATTGGCCTTGGCAAACAGTTGATTGAAATCAACCTGAAATTCCACACCTTCCTTGAAGGAGTACACTGTAAGAGCACCATTTGCAATCTTAAAAGTTGTTACTCCTTGAACAGCGAAAGACAGCGAAGACAGCAAGACCGCAACCGAGATGATTCTTTTCATATTTCTCCTTCAATGTTCATCGTGCGAACAACACAACCATTATAATCAAACTCGATCATCTGTCCAGCAAGAACTTGAATCATTCACATCAAACCCCATCTTGATTTCCTTCATTGATGATCAGACTGCAAAAGTGAAATGAATTTTTGCAAAAAAATCTCTCCCACATGGGGAGAGGAAAGCAATTTGGGTAAGGACAGTTTTAGATGTCCACCTGAGCATAACGGGCGTTTTGCTCGATGAATTCCCGTCTGGGAGGCACTTCGGTGCCCATCAGCATTTCGAAGACATCGTGGGCCAGTTCCACATCTTCGAGTTGGACCTGCTTGAGCTGGCGGGTCTCGGGGTTCATGGTGGTTTCCCAGAGCTGGTCGGGGTTCATTTCACCCAGACCTTTGAAGCGCTGGATTTCGTACTTCTTGCCGTTTTCGTTGGCGGTGTCCACGAGGGTGCGAAGTTGTTCTTCGTTGTACACGTAGGTTTCGTTGTGCTTGCCCCGTCCGGTGCTGAAACGGTACAGGGGGGGCTGGGCAATGTACAGGTGGCCTTGCTCGATGAGGGCACGCATGTAACGGAAGAAGAAGGTCAGCAGCAGGGCAGCGATGTGACCGCCGTCTTTGTCGGCGTCGGTCATGATGATGATCTTGTGGTAGCGCAGGTTGGAGAGGTCGAAGTGGGCGTTGTCGCCGGTGCCTTCCACCCCTGCCCCGATGGCACTGATCATGCTGCGGATCTCGGTGTTTTTGAGGATCTTGGTGAGCTGGGCTTTTTCAACGTTGAGGATTTTTCCGCGCAGAGGCAAGATGGCCTGAAAACGGCGTTCACGCCCAAGTTTCGCAGATCCACCTGCGGAGTCCCCTTCCACGATGTAGAGTTCAGACTCTATGGGGTCGTTGGAGGAACAGTCCGCCAGTTTTCCGGGGAGGTCATCACTTTCCAGAGGGTTCTGGCGGCGCACCAGATCGCGGGCTTTGCGGGCCGCTTCACGGGCACGGGCAGCGTCTGCGGCTTTCTCCACGATGGTTTTGCCGACTTTGGGGTTCTCTTCGAGGAACTGGGTCAGCTTTTCGTAGACGATGCTCTGGACCGCAGTTTGGGCTTCCTGGTTCAGAAGCTTCACTTTGGCCTGGGATTCGAACATGGGGTCCGAAAGCTTGACGCTGATCACGCAGTTGATGCCTTCAAGGAGGTCATCGCCGCTTGGCAGGGGGTTGCCCTGTTTGATCAGGCTCTTGCTTTTTGCATAGTTGTTGAGCACTCGGGTGTAGGCGGTTTTGAAGCCGGTCAGGTGGGTTCCGCCGTCCCGGTTGGTGATCATGTTGCCGTAACACAGGATGCTGCTGTTGTAGGCCGTGGAGTGGATGAAAGCCACTTCGACTTCGACGCCTTCCAGTTCACCCTTCATCAGGATGGGTGTGTCATAAATCAGCTTGCCTTCGTGCACGAGGCTTTTGGCGTAGGCAGCCACACCACCGGTTTCGTGCCACTCTTCCTGCTTGGGGGT
Organism: Deinococcus misasensis DSM 22328; assembly: GCF_000745915.1. Lineage (NCBI taxonomy): Bacteria > Thermotogati > Deinococcota > Deinococci > Deinococcales > Deinococcaceae > Deinococcus > Deinococcus misasensis. The sequence continues at coordinate 3,418 of NZ_JQKG01000075.1, read as the reverse complement.
GTCCAGACGCTCGTCGGTGAGGACGATTTTCAGGCCGGTCAGGAAAGAGAGTTCACGCAGACGGCGACGCACGCGGTCGTAGTCGTAGTGGGCGTCGATGCCTTTGAAGTAGGCAGGATCGGCGTAGAAGTGTACTTTGGTGCTGTACCGGACATCTGAAGGGGTGGCACCCAGATTTTCCAGAGGCACAGCCAGATCGCTGTCGTGGAAACGGATGTGGTAGAGCTTTCCGTCTTTGTTGACGTGCACATCAAAGAATTTGGACAGGGCGTTCACGACCGAAGAACCCACGCCGTGCAAACCGCCCGAGACTTTGTAGGCGTTGCTGTCGAATTTACCCCCGGCGTGCAATTTGGTGAAAATCACTTCAATGGCGGGTTTGCCGTAGTCGGGCATCATGTCTACTGGAATGCCGCGTCCGTTGTCGGTGACGCTGACCGAACCGTCTTTGTGCAGGGTAACGGTCACTTCGTCGGCAAATCCGGCCAGACCTTCGTCAATGGCATTGTCAACAATTTCGGTCAGAAGCTGGTGGTATCCATCGATGCCCGTACCGCCCTGGATGTACATCCCGGGGCGTTCACGAACGGCTTCCAGACCTTCAAGGACGCGAATGTTTGACGCGTTGTATTCAGTGGTCATTGTGCTCCTTTTGTTGGGGTTTGAAGAAGGGTGCAACTTCAGCCCTAGCCTTACCAGTATATCAGGTAAAGCATAACTTGGCAAATTTTTTTCTGTTATTGACGTAAATTTTGATTGAAATTTCACGGATCTGTTCCAGAAAAAAACTCCGTCCAGCAGAAAGAAATTTTAACCACCCCTTTAGAGACAACACCGGAAGAGGAGGGCTCACCTGAAGCTCAGGAAATTCTGTTAAATACAGAAAGCTGAGGGCCGAGGGCAAGTCGAGACAGCGTGCGCCCCATGGAATGATTTGCGCTGTCTTTGAGGGGTGGGTTTGGACCGTTCAGCGGCTAGTGTCTTTTGCTTTTGGAAGCATTTTTGGTCTGGTGAATCCAGTTCATCAAGGCATCTGGAGCAACAAACATGCTGATCCAGAGCAGGGCAAAGACCTGTGCCAGCATTCCGCTGTACATTGAAGTGGCCAGCGCAGCGGAAAAAGCACCATTCAGCAAATCAAACCACCACCAGAAGGCCAGCAACACCACCAGCAAGGTCTTTCCCCACGCTTTCCGGGTCCAGACCACAGGCAGATGACCGCCCAGCAAGCACAGGGCTGCACCCAGCATCACGCCGGTCAGGGAGATTCCCTGCGCCTGAACGCTTGCAAAGGTCACCAGAGCCCCTCCAAGGCACATCAGCACCACAGACAGCACCCTTGAAAATGCAGGCCTTTCTTGGTCATTCAGGACCACCAGCAGCCCGAGCAGTAAGATGGGAATCCAGAGCATCCACCAGACCCTGACCCAGAAAAACAGCAACCAGAACGCAAACCACAGGACCACACGGATCAGGCTGGGTCTGTTCCATGCAGGAAAACGCAGCCCTTTTCGCACAATCACCAGCAGGAGCAGGTAAAATCCCACATCCAACACAAAAGGCCAGACCTGAAAATCCCGGCCCATGGAGGTGGAAAAACTTTCCCGAATGTACAGCAAAGGAAAACCCCATTGCTCGGTGGGATCCATGCATTCAGGGAGGCAGTCGGCCCCTCTGGCAGCCTCACCCAGCGGGTAATGCACCTGCAAAGACAGGACCGCGAGGACCACTGCCCAGTACAGCAACTGCAAACCCCTGAGGACCATCAGCGCATGCGGTCGCGGACTTCGGCAAGGGTGTCTTCAAAGGCATCCAGAAAAGCCTCTTCCAGAACCCGGTCCCGCACCAGATCGATGTCATCGGTGGCCAGCAGTTTGGTCCAGCGCACCCGAGCCCCATACGCCCGGTACACATTCCCTTTGCCTGCAATGTAACGTGCAGCAAACTCCACGGCCTCTCTGGGATCTCGGGTGGGAGCGATGGTCATGTCGTTCCGGAGGCCCCCATCATCGTTGACCAGAGAGCAGGTCACTTCGATGCGCTGACCACTGAGGTTGAGGAACACCTGATCCACCCGCCACATGCTGGTGGCGCGGATTGGGCGGGTTTCCTGTCGGTATTTGCGTCTTGCCATGATTCACCCATTCAAAAAGCGAGGAGGTCATCCTCGCCTTCAAGGTTTTCATGGTAGCAAATGGGACGGGCAGAACATTAGGGTCTGACCCACTCTCTGGCCTGCTCGTGGTGCACCAGCACCCGGCCCACCCCTTCTGCGAGGGCTTCGAGTTCCAGTTCTCCGGGGATGACCACCACGGGCGCAATCCAGGAGAGTTTCTCTTCGATGAGGTCCACCAGAGAGAACCACCGTGCAATGCCTCCGGTGATGGCGATGGCATCAGGACGACCAGCCACCACGCTGTAAGAGCCAATGTATTTGGCCACCTGATACACGAAAGCCTTCACGGCCAGTTTGACCTGAGGTTCATCCTGACGCTGTTCCAGTTCCTTCAGGTCAGCCGTTCCAGTGAGGCCCTTGAATCCTGCTTCAAAGAGGAGCAACTGCTCCACTTTTTCTCTGGGGTTCTGGTAGGCCAGATCCAGAAGTTTGCTGAGGGGTAGCATGCCTGTGGCACTGGGTGTGAAAGGACCTTCTTCAAGGTGGGCTCCAGTGGTGTCAATGGCCCGACCTTTGCGGTAGGTGGTGATGCTGCTCTTGTTCCCAAGGTGGGCCACCACAATCACCGAATCGGTGAAACGCTTCCCGACCTCGTAAGCGGTGCGACGGGCGACCGCCTTGGCATTTAAAGCATGAAACAAACTGGTGCGTTCTGCCCCCGGAAAACCGCTGATGCGGGCCTCGGGAAGCAGTTCGTCCACGCTCATGGGGTCGACGACGTAAGCCTCGACACCAAAAGCTTTGGCCACCTCCAGAGCAAGGGGCGCTCCAAGGTTGGTGATGTGGTCTTTGTACGGGGAGTGGATGGCGAACTCTGCAAGCTCTGGAGACACCCGGTAAGTGCCTGCTGGAACCGGACCCAGAATGCCACCCCTGCCGACCACAGCGTCTGGTCTGGGCCAGCCTTTGATGCCCTGCCAGATCTCCTGCCGGATCAGGGGAAGTTTCTCGATGAGGGGGCCAGGGAGATCCGGGTGGGACACTTCGCGTTTCTCAAGCTGTACGCGAATGTTGCCAGGGAGACTCGGGTTGTCACTGGGCTGGATGTGCGCGAGGGCAAGTTTGGTACTGGCTGTGCCAGGGTTGATCACATAAGCAATCATGCGTGGCTCCGTATGCCGCTAAGCATCTGTTTCACTCTAGCACTTTTGGGTCAGGAAATGAGAGTGGAGGACTGCTGAGGGCCTCGTAGGGGCTACGCCCTGAAGCCGAGAGCCGAGAGCCGAGAGCCGAGAGCCGAGA
>NZ_JQKG01000074.1 GCF_000745915.1 Deinococcus misasensis DSM 22328 | reverse complement strand
CTGTAAGGTGCAGTGGTGTCAGAAAGCTTGAGCACCCCATCGATGTAGAAGTCCACCCGCGCCACCCCATCGCTGTCCGTGGCTGTCGCAGCCATGTTGATGCTTGCTCCTGCAGCAAAACTCTGGCCTTCGGTGGGGCTCGTGACACTCAGGGTGGGGGGTGTGTTCACGGTGCCCACGGTGATGTTGCGGGTGACGGTGCTGGCTGCACCTTTGGTGTCGGTGGCGACCACCCGCACGGTGTGGGCTCCAGAGGTGAGGCCGGTGGCAGCGTAACTGTAAGGTGCCAGGGTGGAGGTGGCTTTGAGCACGCCATCCACGAAGAACTCGACTTTGGCGACGCCGTCACTGTCGGTGGCGGTGGCGGAGACATTGACGGTGGTTCCCGTGGCGAAGTTCTGACCTTCGGTGGGGGTAGAAACGCTGAGGGTGGGGGCAGCGTTGGCCTGAATGGTGATGTTGCGGGTGACGCTGCTGGAAGCTCCGCCGTTGTCGGTGGCAACTGCACGGATGGCGTGTGCCCCTGCGGTGAGGCCGGTGGCAGCGTAGGTGTAGGGGGCGGTGGTGTCGGAGAGTTTGAGGACACCATCGACATAGAAGTCGACTTTGCTGACGGTGCCGTCGGTGTCACTTGCAGTGGCGGTCACATTCACAGTGCTGCCCGAGGCGAAACTCTGGCCTTCGGTGGGACTGCTGATCGCCACTGTGGGGGTTTTGTTGAGTGGACCATCAAACACGGTTGCAACCTTGGAGGTGGCAAGGTCAGCGAAGATCATGTTGCCCCAAGTGGTCGGGCTGCTGGCATTGAAGCTGTTGACCATGTCCAGAGCCTCCACACCGCCGCTGTTGCCAGACCAGGACCAGCCGATGTAGCCGTTCACTTTGGCCTTGGAACTGCTCATGATGGTGGCTGCGTCCACAAACTGGCCTTTGTGGGTGTTGGCAAACTCACCCACCACCAGAGGCAAACCTGCGGTTGCAAAGGCATCAATGTACTCATTCACTCTGGAGGCAGTGTTGTAGACCTCGTACATGTGGATGGAGAAAATCAGGTTTTTGTCCACATCGGCATTGAAAATGGATGCGGCTTCTGCGCGCATGGTGTTGGACCAGTCCTGACCCCAGTTGGGTCCGTCGATCATGATGGTGTTTTTGATGCCGTTGGTGCGCAGTTTCTGGATGGCGGCTTTGGTGGCAGGTGCCCAGTTGCCGGTGTTGCTGTTGCCGTAAGGTTCGTTGCCGATGTTGACGATGGCATAGGCTTCTTGACCCACCAGAGCATCTTTGATTTCCAGCCAGTAATTGACGGCATTGTCGAGGGTGCAGGCTGCTCCGTCTTCGCCATAGCCGGTGGTGTCGTGCACTTCAAGGACAGTGACCATGCTCTTGGATTTGGCCAGTTCAATCAGCTGCGTGACTTCGCTGGCGGGGGCTTTGTACCATCCACGGCAACCACTGCTGAGCACCAGACGCACACTGTTGGCCCCTTTGTCACGCATGGCAGGAATGGCAGTGTTGGTGGTGTAGGTGTACCACGCATGGGGATGGTTGATGCCCTGAAAAATGAAGGGCACGCCGTTGGCATCCACCAGTTTGCCGTTTGCCACTTTGAATCCGCCAGTGACAGCCTGGGCTTGCACAGCGTTTTGTTTGGCATCCACCACTGGGCCTGGGGTTTGGCTGCAAGCGGTGATGGCCAACAGGCCACTGAAGGACAGGGTCAACAGTTTTGCTCTGGAGAAGGTTGGGCGCATGAAACTTCCTTTCTGTCAATGCGACAGGTCAAGGCCAGTCTTGCTGGTTCACAAAGGCAGCAGGCAAGACAGGCACAGTGGTCTTGAAGCAAGCAAACACGTGTTCCTGGGGACAGGAAATAATCAATTGGGATAACCAGAAAGATTGTTACATAAACAAGACAAAATTGAAATGAATGTCTATACGAATTTATAGACAAATGCAAAAAATTGAAGTTCAGATTCAGCAGGCTTTTCCAGTTTCCAGTATGGCAGGGGCTTCTGAACAGATCTGAAAAGAAAGGCATGTTTTTCAAAAACTCCTCTGGGAAAGGAATCTCTGGTCAGGCCAACCCATGCTGTGTCTTTTGCGCAGCAAAGCGTTTAGGGGGGTGATGTTCAGAAAAGTCTGGCTTTTCAGGACAGGGCAGACAGTCCAAGGTTTACTAAACGAAAGATGAAAGCCTGATGGGAGCAGGCTTAAAGAAACCTGTAAAGAACGCTTTCGGCTTGGTCACCTCGGCTTTGGCAAGGGAGTGGTAAGTTTGAAATCACCCTGCAGAACAGTTTGTCCGGTTGGTTTTGCAGGAATGCATCCTTGGAGGAAGAATGAATCAACGCATTGTTCAACTGTCTGCTGGTCTGCTGGCTCTGGGTTTGCTGGGGCAGGGCCATGCCCAGAGTGACCCCAAGCCCATCACCACCTGTGGAAATTACAACATCATCACCCAAGAAAAAGAATCGGATGGGCTCAGGGAAACCCGCATCATCCTGAAGGGCAAAACAGGTACCGTTGCCACCTTCACAGACGCCATGGGCAATGTGGCGTGGTGCAAAGACATCACAGGAGACAAAATCCCAGAGATCAACATCAGCATGTTCTCTGGCGGAGCCCACTGCTGTTTCACCCAACATGTGTATTCCCTGACCACCCCTCCACGCAAAATTCTGGTGGCCGACACGGCACACTCTGAGATGCTGGAACCCAAACAGCTGGATGGAAAAGGCCCTCTGGAATTGATTTCTGCAGAGTGGCGTTTCGCTTATGCATTTGGCATGAGCTTTGCAGAAAGCATTGCCTTGCCAGAGGTCTACTCTTTTGTGAACGGTCAGTATCTGGTGAACACCCGTGCTTTCCCCAAAGTTCTGGATGGCTGGTTTGATGTTCCAGAAGGGGCGGACTCCGGTTCGGGCGGATCTTCTGCCGTGATGTCGGATGTGGTGACCCTGATTTTGCAAGGCAAAGAGAACCGGATCGACAGTTACCTGCAATCCGTGGACCCGGTATCGCGCAAATGGATCAACAGTTATCTGCCAGACATCAAAGACCTCTTGAGCACCTATGGCTACATGGATTACCCCAAAATGGCAGGCATTCGACCAGAGGATGCCACCTACAGTCTGGTTGCGGGTCCTTTCACCGCCACCAATGGCAAGCAAGTGATGTCCATCGTGTATGGAAGCCCCAAAAACGCTTACGTCAAAGATGGACAAATGGGACTGGTCCTGATTGACAAGACCTCCAAAGGATTCAAAGTGACCCCTCTGGGCCTGACCTTTCCCAAACCGCCCAAAGGCAGTCAGGAGCAAGGGGTGTACCTGTCCGCCTCCATCAAGCGCAAAAATGGCCTGTACGATGTGGTGGTTTCAGACGACCGTTCAGGATCCACCAGAATGACCGCTTATCGGACGGTGAACAACAAACTGGTGGCCCTGCAAGACGATCCTCTGGTCCCTGCCGTGCAGGTGCTTCAAGACCTTTACAACCTTGCAGCAATCAACAAGAAAGTGCTTGAAAAAGACGTCAAACGCACCCCAGAGCAAACCGCCAACCTGATGGACCGTGCCAAGCGCATCAGGGAACAGGGCAGAATCTGGGCCGACTGGTTCGATGCACCCCCTGAGGCAATGGGAGCGTTTTACTGGAACACCATCCAGGTCATCAAAGACACCCCTCAAGAAGCGCAGGTTTATGTGACCATCGATTTTGCATATACCCCCCAGAATCCTGACGATTACCCGATTGCCAAGAGACACGGCATGACCCTGACCTTCAAAAAAGAAGGCACCTGGAAGTTGGCATCTCTGGACCTCGTCTCTCTGCTGGAAAGCCCTTATGATGAAGAAGAATGATTGACATCACCCGAAAACTGCACAGTGGTTTTCCCACCTGGCCCGGTGACACGGAGTGCTCCTTTGAAATGGTGGCCAAGATTTCTGAAGGGTCCAGTGTCAATGTGGGCCGTCTGGTCACCACCACCCACCTCGGGACCCATCTGGATGCCCCTTTGCACTACAGCGATGCAGGATCTCCATTGGGCGAAATCCCTCTGGAGGTCCTGATCGGTCCCTGTCTGGTGCTGGATGCCAGAGGCCACAAAGTCTTGCCTGTTTCTTTGCTGGATGGTCTTGAAGCCTTTCCAGAGCGGGTGGCTTTTTTCACTGGCGAGCCCTCTGAATGGACCACTTTTCCCACGGACTTCAGCCATTTTGATCCTGCTTTGATTGATCTGCTTGGGCAAAAAGGGGTGAAATTGCTGGTCACAGATGCGCCCAGTGTGGACCACCTGACCTCCAAAGACCTGCCTGCCCATCAGGCCTGCTTGCGAAACCAGATCCTGATTCTGGAAGGGGTGGACCTGAACGGCGTGGACTTCAAAACCTACGAACTGGTCTGTCTTCCCCTGAATCTGCAAGAAGCCGATGCTGCTCCCGCTCGGGCCATTTTGCGTGATACCCTCTGAACACCACACCAACACAATCAACAGAGAAAAGGAGTTCCTGTGCCGAGATTCGAAAACAAGAACAAACGCATGTTGCAGGTCCAGATCAGCAACGAAAAGGTTTTTGCGCTGGCCGGTTCCATGGTGGCCTACGAAGGCAACGTCAAGTTTGAAAAATCTTCTCTGGGTGGATCCGGGGGCCTCTTCAAGGCATTGAAGCGTGCAGCCACTGGAGAAGGCATCCCCTTGATGGTCTGTCAGGGCAGCGGAACGGTGTTTTTTGCCCGCGATGCCCGGGAAGTCAACGTGATTCCCCTCAACGGAGAAAAACTGTTTGTGGAAAGCAGCAGTTTGCTGGCCTACGACCAGAACGTGCGAACCGATGTGGTGTTCAGGGGTTTGCGTGGCATGACTTCAGGGCAGGGCCTCTTCACCACCACGGTGGAAGGCCACGGTACCGTCACCTTGCTCTCTGAAGGCCCGATCATTGCTCTGGAAGTGACCCCCCAGATGCCTCTGTGCGTCGATCCAGATGCTTTCATTGCCTACAAAGGCAACCTGCAACAGGATTTTGTTTTTGATGTCAACTGGAAAACCTTCATCGGTCAGGACTCGGGTGAAAGTTTTCAACTGAAATTTTCTGGACAGGGCGTGGTGTTCATCCAGCCCGCGGAGAGGTAAACCATGGCCCGATACACCCGAATCAACGAAAAGTTGCTGCAGGTCGATCTGAACTCTGGTGAGGAGCTTTACGCCAAGAAGGGCTCCATGCTGGCTTACAAAGGCAACGTCCAATTTCAGGGTGCATTTTTGAGTGGAGGCACCCTGCAACAGGCTGCCATGCGACAGGTCACCGGAGAGGGCCTGCACCTGATGAAAGCTCAGGGCCGGGGTGAAATCCTGTACGGATACCACGGCATGATGATCAACATCATTTCCCTGCAAGGCCAGAGGTTGTACGTGGAGAGCGAGTGTGTGCTGGCGTTTGACCACACCATCCGTCCGGGCACAGAATTTCTGGGCAATCAGGGTGGTCTGGGCGGTCTGGTCCGGGGTGCAATGGCCGGTCAAGGGCTGTTCACCACCACACTGGATGGGCATGGGGATGTGGTGATCCTGTCCTCTGGCGACCTGATCGAATTGCAGGTGGATCCCAGCCGCCCCATTTTTGTGGACCCACAAGCTTACGTGGGGCACAAAGGCCAGTTGACCAGCCAGATTCACACCGATGTGAGCTGGAAAACCTTTGTGGGTCAGGGTTCAGGTGAGAGCTTCCAGTTCAAATTCACCGGTCAGGGCACCGTGTACGTGCAGGCCGACGAAAGGTAAGGGAGACCATGAACATCCTCAATGTGAACACCTTGCCCTCCAACGACAACATCAATTCCTATGCTTTCAGTGTGGACGTCACCAAAGACTACATTGTCCGCAAAGGCAAAATGATTGCCTACTACGGCAATTTGCGCTTTGAAGCTCTGGGCTCTGGCATCATTGACATGATGGTTTCCAATGCCTTCAATGCTCCGGCTTATGGTGGCGACTATATTGTGGTGACCGGGCACGGCAAACTGGTGCTGGGAGACAGTGGCAACCACATCAACAGCTACGATCTGGAAAACGCCAACATGACCATCAAGGCCGCCAACCTGCTCGCCTATGAGCCCACCCTGACTTGTGAAGAGTGTGTCACCCCCGGTTATGTGACCTTGCTGGGCACCGGGAAAATGCTGGCCTCCAGCAATGGGATGGTGCACTTCATGGAGCCCCCTGTGCGTGTGGATCCTGAGGCATTGCTCGGGTGGGCAGACTGCCCAACCCCTTCTTTTCACCACGATTATGCTTATGTGCGCAATGTCCTGAGCATGGGGGCCAGCATGCTGGGCCTCACCACCAGTGGGGAAGAGAAGCAGATCAATTTCACTGGGCAGGGCACAGTGCTGGTTCAGTCTTCAGAATCCGGTCTGAAGGGCAGGTCTTTGCTGAATCAAATCATTGAGAACGTCAACCAGTTGGAACGCTCTGAAATGCAAACCCTCAAAGGTCTGCTGGAACAGCGTTTGAACCAGAGCGGTCGCAGTTCTTTTGACTTTGACGATTGAGACGGAAGTCTCGACCAGAACCGCAGGAGCAAGAAGCAGGGCAGTTGAATTTGCCCTGCTTTTTTTCTGTTCCATCAGACGTTGGTGCCACCCAGAGCATAAAGCAGAACGTGGTTCATACGGTGCATTTCATGGTCCAGATTGGGTTTTTCTTCCAAGTAGGCCATGGGGATGGGGGGTTTTTGAAAATCCAGCACCAATGTTTCGGTGTTCAGGGTGGTGTATTTGGGATCAAAAAGCACCGTGCGTTTCACTTCATTTTGATGCATCAAAAAACCAGAGTTCATGCTCCATTACAGCAAAAATGGTTTTTTCAAGCATGAAACATCAGCGGATGTAAAAATGCCCGCCATGCTGGATCAGCACATCCCGCACCTGTTCGTCTTGCACGCTGTCCTCTGTGCTCACCGAAATCAGAATGTGGCCTTGCTGCAAGGCTTCGTTGTAAAAATCGGTTTCTGCATCAGAAGCAGGGCGCGCCGTGTTTCCAAGGTTGAGGTGTTCCTCTGCCACCTCTCCATCTGGCGCAGGTGGAACAGGAACCACCATGCCGATGCCTGCCATCCCTGTGGGTCCCATCGTGTTGTTCGGAGGGATGTAAAACAGGTCCCGGTTGGCGTTTTGCACAGCAAGGTCATTGCGGGTGTTTTCGCTCAACTCACCCTGAGATTCCTGCATGGTGTCGGCAAGTTTTTCAGGTGTCTCTGGATGGCTGAACAGGATGTGCTGCTCGCTGATCCCGAGGTTTTTCAATTCGGACAGGGCTTTGCGTGCTTCATCCAGACGGGTCAGCACAGCAGTCACTCTGGACATGGTCGGACCTCCTTGGATTTGGATTGTGCCAGATGGGGGAGAGGAGGGCAGTCGGGATTCGTACACAAGGCATGGGGAGAAGACAAAAGGCTGAAAGCAGAAGGCCAAAGCGAATCCGCTGTTGTTTTCGGTTGTCCATTGAAGCAAAAGAAATTACGTTTTGAATGGATAAAAATATTGAAATTACGTTCAAAACATCTTCATTCCTGCTATACTGTGGATCTATGTCCCTCTCGGGAAGATTGGTTTTAAAAGGCACAGGTGACGGGGCACTGCCCCCGATGCTCGAACAGTACGTGCAATTGCGCGATCAGTATGCAGATTACCTGCTGCTGTTTCAGGTCGGAGATTTCTACGAGGCGTTTGGTGAGGATGCAGAACGCCTGTCCCGTTTGCTCGGGATCACCCTCACACACAAAACCAGCAAAGATTTCGTCACGCCCATGGCAGGGATTCCCATCCGGGCACTGGATCCGCATGTGGAAAAACTGCTGCACCTCGGGGTGAAGGTTGCGATTGCCGATCAACTCGAAGAACCGGGCGGTGGTTTGGTTCACCGAAACGTCACCCAGCTTCTCACCCCCGGCACCCTGACAGAAGAACGCCTGCTGGGTACCGAAGAAAACTACCTCGGAGCCGTGGCCACCGGAGATGGATACGCTCTGGCTTTGCTGGACGTGTCCACCGGAGAATTCAAATGTGCCCTCCTGACCTCCAGAGGTGCCCTCTACGATGAACTTTCCAAGCACCGTCCCAGAGAGTTGCTCTTGGCCCCAGAGTTGAAAGACAACCCGGTGTTGTACGCAGAATTCCAGACCCGTTTTCCGATCATGTTCAGCGAGACCTCGTTTGAGGGTGCAGATTGTGAAGGAGCGATTTCCAAGCAATTTGGGCGCATTCCAGACCATCTGGACCATGTGGCCCTCAGGCGGGCTTGTGGGGCTGCCCTGCAATATGCCAGTTTTGCCCAGCAAGGGCCACTCACCATGGTCACCCGCCTGACCCGTTTTGATCCGGGTGCCCACATGCACCTGCCAGAGAGCACCCTGAACGCTCTGGAGGTCTTCAAACCCAACAGTGCAGGCAGCCTGACTTTGCTGGATGTGCTTTCTCAGACGCGCACCTCGGGCGGAAAACGCAGGCTCAGAGCGTGGCTCAGGCAGCCTTTGCTGGACCCTGCATTGATTGCAGACCGCCTGCAAGCGGTTGAAGATCTGGTGAAGGATGGTCTGGCCCGCAACAAAATCCGCAGTCAACTGTACCGTGCACACGATCTGGAACGCCTGTCTGCAAGGGTCAGCACAGGCCGGGCCACCCCCAGAGAAGTGGCAGCTCTGGCCCGCACCCTCGAACTCCTCCCAGAGTTGCAAGAGGCTTTGAAAGGTTTCTCTGGACTGCTCCTCGATCTGCGAAACCGCCTGAGCGACCTGCCAGAAGCGGTGGCCCTGATTCGGGCAGCTCTGGTGGAGGATCCCCCAATCAAACTTTCTGAAGGGGGCCTGATCCGGGATGGTTTCCATGCAGATCTGGATGCTTTGCGTCAGGATGCCCTGTCAGGACGCACATGGATGGCCGATCTGGAGCAGCAAGAGCGTGTCAGAACCGGAATTGGCAACCTGAAGGTGGGCTACAATCAGGTTTTCGGCTATTACCTTGAAGTCACCAGTGCCCATTTCTCCAAAATCCCTGACGACTACCACCAGATTGCCACCCTCAAAGACCGGGCAAGGTTCGTGCGCCCGGACATCCGTGATCGGGAACGTCAGATTGCCAAAGCCGAAAGTGCTGCGATTGCTCTGGAAACCGAAGTCTTTCAGGGCCTGCGGGACGAACTGAAAACCCATGCAGACCACCTGTCCTTGCTGGCTTCGGCGTTTTCGGATCTGGACGTCCTGTGCACTCTGGCAGAGGTGGCCGCAGAGCAGCACTGGATCCGGCCCAGACCTTCTTCCGAGTTGTGCCTGAAACAAGCCCGTCACCCTGTTGTGGAAAAAACACTGGGAGACAAATTCATCCCCAATGATGCCCTGATGAATCCCTCAAGGCACCTGCTGGTGATCACTGGTCCCAACATGGCTGGGAAAAGCACCTATTTGCGCATGGTGGCCCTGTGTGCACTGCTGCACCAGATTGGCTCTTTTGTGCCAGCAGAGGTGGCAGAACTGCCCCTTTTCGATGCCATCCACACCCGCATTGGGGCCAGCGACGATCTGGCTGGAGGCCGCAGCACCTTCATGGTCGAAATGACCGAACTCGCAGGCATCCTGCACACCGCCACCCCGAGAAGCCTGATCATTCTGGATGAAGTGGGCCGGGGCACTTCCACACTGGACGGTCTGGCCATTGCGTGGTCCAGTCTGGAACACCTGCAAATGCTCGGGGCTTACACCCTTTATGCCACCCACTACTTTGAGCTGACCCATCTGGAAAGCAAATTGCCCGGTGTGGTGAACCTGCATGTGGCTGCACAGGAAGAAGCCGGAGGTCTGGTGTTCTACCATCAGGTGATGGAAGGGGCCGCCAGCGAATCCTACGGGGTCAGCGTGGCCAAACTGGCCGGTCTGCCCTCTGGAGTCACCGAAAGGGCGGACAAACTGCTGCGCTCTTTCCGGGCCAGAGAACAGGAACAGTACCACGATGTCCTGCGTAGACTCAGTACAATGGAAGTCAGCAGACTGACCCCTCTGGAAGCCCTCAAAACCTTGCATGACCTCCAGATGCTGCTGCATGCAGGAGAACCATCGTGATCGAAATTCTGCCCATCGACATCCAACGCCTGATCGCGGCTGGAGAAGTGATCACCCGTCCTCTGGATGTGGTGCGCGAACTGATCGACAATGCCCTGGACGCAGGTGCCACCCGCATTGACATCGAACTCTCTGGCGGAGGACTGACCTCCATTGGGGTCAGGGACAACGGAAACGGCATTGCTGCAGAAGATCTGGCCAGAGCCCCCTTGCGACACGCCACCAGCAAAATCAAAGACATGCAAGACGTGCACGCCATCCGAACCCTAGGGTTCCGCGGAGAGGCGCTCTGGAGCATTGCTTACGCTGGATACCTGCAAATCACCACCCGTCCGCAGAACCAGTTGGGTGGCATGGAATTGTTTGCTTTTCAGGACCGGGTGCGGGTGTCTCCGGTGGCTTGCTCGGCAGGAACCCGGGTTACGGTCATGAAGCTGTTCGAAGAATTGCCCGCCAGATTGCGCATCCAGCAGCAGGCTTCCATCGAGTATCGGGATGTGATCATGTTGGTGGGACGTTACATCCTGCACCATCCCAACGTCAGTTTCAAACTCACTCTGGACGGCGAAGTGAAATTTCAGCACGCCAGCAGCGACCTCATCCATGCAGTTGGCACTGTTTTTGGCCCCCTCAGTGCCAACCGCATGATGAGCGTTAAAACCCCCATTGTACAGGGGGTGATTTCCAGACCGGAACTCACCCGCCCGAGGCGCGACCGCATGCACCTCGCTGTCAATGGTAGACCGATTCAGGCCACAACTGAATTGGAGAATGCCATTATTGCGGGTTACGGGGAATTCCTACCAGCAGGGCAGGCACCCACCTGCATCCTCAACCTCACTTTGCCCCCCGAGACCTTGGATGTGAACATCCACCCCACCAAAACCCAGGTGGCGTTCCAGCACCTCTCAGAGGTACAAGAAGCCCTCAAGCAAGCGGTTCAAGCTGCCCTGCAACAGCACCCTCTGGCCAAAGCGGCCCCTCAACCCAGAGTGGTCACAGAGCCTGTGCAGGACCAGAACGGCCTGCCCGACTTCCGCATGATCGGTGTGTACCGCGAACTGTACTTTCTGGCAGAAGCCGAAGGCGATTTGTGGGTCATTGATGCCCACGCCGCTTTTGAGCGCATCTGGTACGAGAAACTGCAAAAAGCTTTCCGCCAGTCTGAACCTCTGGACCTTCCCAATCCAGAGCTGGTGCAACTCGGGTCTGAGGCTCTGGGCATCCTGCTGGAACGTGCGCCCATGCTGGTGGGGTGGGGTTTTCAGTTGGAGCCCTTTGGAGCCAATCTGGTGCGCATTCGGTCCATTCCGCAAACCCTCACCAAACTGCCCATTCAGAATGCCGTGCAACTGGTGATGGATGCCGTGGTCTCTGGATCGGATCCTGAGCGGGATGTGCTGGCCCGACTGGCCTGCCTGCCTGCCCTGAAAGCCGGACAGATCCGCTCAGACCATGGTCAGGAACTCATCCATGGCTTGAAAAACTGCCAGAATCCGTGGGTGTGTCCCCACGGCAGACCCACCACCCTCAGGCTCTCAGAGCGGGACATCGCCCATACTTTTGGGCGCAGAGGGGTGAGGGATCTGGCTCGGGGCAGGGATGTGCAGCAAGCCGAGGGCCAAGGGCCGAGGGCCGAGGGCAAAAAGAAATGAATGGGATGGTGTTTTGATGTGATTCTTCCATCCAAACTTCAGTTCCTGCAAAATTGGGAGCATTTGGCAGAGAACTGAGAAGGCTTGATCCATCCTCTTGTCTCACCGATCAAAACAAGAAAATCTCATGGTCAGGTTGACATTCTGGACCGACCTGAGGCAGATTGCTCTCGGCTCTCGGCCAATAATGTGAATGGCGTTTTGCAGCATCTGTGATATAATCGCAAAGTTGACTGCGCCCTAAGCCACCCAAAATCAGGCAGAACGCAGTGCTGGAGGAGACCCATGAAGAAGAACATTCACCCCAAAGTCGTTCCCTGCAAGATCATCTACCAGGGTCAAGTTGTGATGGAAACCTACTCCACCAAGCCCGAGATCCACGTGGACGTGTGGAGTGGTGTGCACCCCTTCTGGACCGGCGAAGACCGCTTCGTGGACACCGAAGGTCGCGTGGACAAATTCACCAAACGCTTTGGTGACAGCTACCGCAACAAGAAGAAGTGATTTTTCACTTCTGACCAAAAACCCCCGGAAATCCGGGGGTTTTGTTGTCTGGGTTCAAACAGGGGATCAACTGTATTTTGATCTTTGTTTTTGCAAATGACAAAATGACATCTTGAGCATCCCTTTGAGTTCATTCACTTTGATTGAAAACCACGGTTCTTTTCACAAGTCAAACAAGAGTTCTGTAAGTCATCTCTTGCCACAATGATGACACTGTGATGAAGAACCGCCGAAGTGGAGTCATGTTGATGGGCATTGCAGGGGCATTGTTGGTGATGACCGTTGCCTTTGTGCAATTCGGATTGGCCCCCAGAGCGTCACTTTACTCTGCACTGTTGCCAACCCTTGCTTTGATGGCTCTGGGATTGGCGATGTACCTCAAAAAGTGATGGTCAAAAAGGGAGGGGAGGCCATGTGCCTCCCCTGATGATTTTGAATGTTTTTTTGGGCTTCAACCTTTGACGGCACCAGAGGTGAGACCGGAGATGATGTTCCTCTGGAAAATCAGCACCAGAATGATCAGGGGCACGGTCACCAGAATCGATGCAGCCATGATGTTCGCCCACGGCAACTCGAACTGTGAAGCCCCAGAGTAGTTCGCGATCACCACGGGCACCGTGCGGTTGTCGGAGGTGAAGGTCAGGGCGAACAGGTACTCGTTCCAGGCGTTGATGAAGGCCAGCAGTCCGGTGGTGACCAGAGCGGGACCCATCACGGGCAACAGCACTTTGAAGAGGGTTTGCAGGGGGGAAGCCCCGTCAACCATGGCGGCCTCTTCGAGTTC
>NZ_JQKG01000073.1 GCF_000745915.1 Deinococcus misasensis DSM 22328 | reverse complement strand
CCAGGTTTTGGGGGCGCTCTTGTAGCCGTATTTTTGCAGCAGGTCGGTGCGGTAGTACAGCAGGCCTGCGTCGGTGAACCAGGGGAGGGCCACCAGTTTGTTGCCGACGGTGTTGGCTTCGATGATGGCGGGGAAGTGGTCGTCGACTTCACCGGCGGGCACTTTGCCTTTCAGGTCGACGAAGTGCTGGTAGAGGATGCCGGGCCAGACCACGTCAATCTGGTAGACGTCGATGGTGTCGCTCTTGGCAGCGAGTTGTTGCTGGTAGAGGGCGAGGCGGTCGTTGGTGAGGTTGGGGCTTTCGAAGACTTTGACGGTGTTTCCGGTCTTCTTGGCCCATGCGGCCACCCCGCTTTTGCACATTTCCAGTTCCTGTCCGACTGCACCACACGCAATCGTCAGGGTGACTCCTTCAGCTTGAGCGGTACCAATCCCTGCGGCAAGAGCGGCACTCAGCATCCAGATGATAGACTTTTTCGACATTTTTTCCCCTTTCCTTTCCATCCAAGCCAGCAAAACAGACCACTTTCGCAGTCAGGCAAATTGTGTTTTGGGCTAATCCCACTTTAGAAAGACAAACTTGATAAATCAAACCAAAAGAATGCGGATTTTGATCGCAACTTTTGCGATTCCTGACACCAGATCTGCTATACTTTTGACATTTCCAGCAAAAGTTTGACGTATCGGGAGGGAACATTGGTGTATACCCTAGAGTGGAATCGCAGAAACCGTATGAAGCTCTCGGACGAAGAACAAAAAGTTTTGCAGACCCTGCTCTGGTACGGTCCGTTGAGCAAGCAACACCTTGCCGCTCACACGCACCTTTCCAGAAGCAAAGTGGGGCAGGTCCTCGAAGACCTCGCCTCAGGGGGCTGGATTGTGGACATCGGACAACAGGAATCCAGCGGAGGCCGCAAAGCCAACCTGTACTCCCTCAATCCGGGTCTGGGGTACCTGATTGGCATTGATCTGGGGGTCAGCGAAGTCAAAATCGCTCTGGCAGACACCTCACTGAACATCGTGGGCATGCTGTCCCATCCCATCGAAACCCGAGCCGGTGCCGGGGTGGTGATGGCCACGGTGGCCCGCCTGATCGATGACCTCCTCAAACAACACAGCATCAAACCCGAGCGCTTGATCAGTCTGGCCATGGGCGTCCCGAGCCCCATCGAACGGGGCACCGGATTGCTGGTCAGCCCTCCAGTGATGCCCAACTGGGAAGGCTTCTCCATTCAGGAATACTTTGTGCACCGCCTTGCGGTTCCGGTTCCGGTTTACGTGGACAACGACACCAACCTGATGGCCCTCGGGGAACTCTGGAACGCCAGACGCACCAGCGAAGGGGAAAAATTCGAGAGCTTCATGGTGCTGAAACTCTCTACGGGAATCGGGGCCGGAATTGTGATTGCAGGGAACATTTACCGGGGTGCTTTTGGTGGGGCCGGAGAAATCGGGCACATCCCTCTGGACCCCGAGGGACCCCGCTGCAATTGCGGCCAGACCGGATGTCTGGAGGTGATGGCCGGGGCACGGGCCATCCTGCGCTCTGCCACCGAGGCCGGACAAAGGGGCCAGAGTGAATTTTTTGCCCACATCCTCAAAGAGCGCGATCAACTGACCGTCACCGATGTTTCACAGGCCGCCAGTGAAGGGGACAGTGCTGCAAACGCCATCATTCAGGCTGCAGGTCTGAAAATCGGGCAGGTGCTGGCCGGATTGACCAATGTACTGTGCCCCTCGCACATCCTGATCGGCGGAGAGCTTGCCCACATCGGTCCTTTGATGCTCGCAGGTATTCGTCAAAGCGTTTACGGAAGGGCCATGCCCCTCGCCACCCGCAAACTGATCGTGGACTACACCCGTCTGGGCGACAACGCAGGCCTGATGGGCAGTCTGGCCTACTCGATGCTGTCTTACCTCGGGCAGGATTGAAAGAACGTTCAGGGACTGTTCAGTGCTCTGGACGCGGCGCAAGACCGACGTGCATCACATAAGGATCCCCCTCCCCTGCTTCCCCGAGCAGGGTCATGTCCCTGAGGATGTCCATCATGCGCTGCTGAAACACTTTGGCCTGTTCAGGGGTCAGGTGGGCCGTGATCCAGCCACTGAGCACCGGAGGTCCAGAGGGAGAAACCTCCTGATGACCATCCAGAGCCGTGAACACCGAACGCAAAACCCCACTTTCCTGACGGCTGTGCAGGATCCCCCACTGGGCCATGTGGGCCTCTCTGGCCTTTGCAATGCCTTTCATGAGGGCATCATGCTGGGGTTTTTCCCACTCGTGGAGCATTTCGTCATGGGTGCCTGCTCGGGTGAGGGCAAAAGGCACAAAAAATTCTTCGGCAACTGCACGGTAATGCTTGATCGGGCGGCCACGCCGTTCTTCGATGCGGGTCACCTCGATGAGTTCCAGAGCCAGCATTTTTTCCAGCCAGTACATCATTCCGCTCATGCTGATGTTCAGTTCCCGGGCCGCTTCTTTGACCGAACACTCCCGGCCCAGAAAAGGCTTGATGTACCGAACAGACGCAGGTTGCGCCAGAAATGCAGCCGCATCCGGTCGATGGACCTGCTTGTAGGGTTGGTTCAAAACCATTCCTTCCATTTGAAGTAGCATAATGCCCAAACTGGTTTCATGCCAAGCCTCATCACCGAAACCCTTTCCAGAGCGGAACGCCTGCAAACCCTGTCTGAACTCTCGGTCCAATTCCGGGACCAGTACGTCTACCCTGAAACCGGCCAATTGCTCTTTGATACCCTGCAAGAGTGGTCCCTTTTGGAACCTGAAACAGCCTCCCCTGCCACCGAATGGTGCACATCCCTGACCCAGCGCCTGAGAACCCTTGTTCCTGACAAACACCTGCGTGTGTTTGCACAGGTGACTCAAAATGTGCCTGAACCAGCCGTTCATGCAGGGGTCCAGAGAGTGGAGCATCTGGAACAGGGCATTGCACTGCTGGAATTGAACGCTTTCTCGGGTCTGGAACAAGCCCGGCCCCTACTGGATGCTGCGATGGCTCTGGTGAAACCGGCCAGAGCTTTGATTGTGGACCTTCGCAAAAATGGTGGGGGAAGCGGGGAAACCGTGACTTACCTGTGCAGTTTCCTGCTGGAGCCTGACCTGCACCTGCAAAGCTTTTACCGCCGCAACACCCCCGAGCAGAGCAAAACCCACACCTTGCAGGACATCCCTTACCGCGACCTTGAAAAACCCGTGGTGGTCCTGACCAGCCAGAGAACCGCCTCTGCTGCCGAGGAGTGCGCCTACAACCTGCAGGCTGCTGGACGGGCCACATTGATTGGCGAAACCACTGCAGGGGCAGCCCACACCGTGGACATCATCTCACTGAACGAAAAAGTGGGGGCATTCATTCCCTCAGGGCATCCCATCAGTCCCTACACCGGAGGACACTGGGAAAGAACCGGGGTTCAACCTGACCTTGCCGTCCCTGCCGATGAAGCGCTCACCGTGGCTCTGGAGCACCTGAAAGTCAAAACCGCCAGAGGGGTGCAGTGATCGGACGGGCATTCAGTCTGTCCAGCAGTTCAAAAAACACCGGATCGTACACCGGATTGGTCCAGGCGGGAGACTGCACCAGCAGCACCGCCTGCACTTCTTCAGGTGAAGGCAGCGGAGCACCCCTGAGCAACTGGATTTTCCCGAGAACCTCTGGAGCAAAATGGGGCTGAATTTCTGCCCTTGTGCGGTCCAGATCAAAACCCTCGGTCACACGCACGTCCTGATGCCACGCTGGATAAATGCACGTGTAATCCAGCATTTTTCCAGCTTTCAAACCCAATCCAGCCCAGTTGCCCGGACGCACCAGAGCAGGATCGCCGCTCTGGGAAAACAGGTCGTGGTGGGAATCCACATTCACCACACGGTCTGGCGCAAAACCCGAGACCCACTCGAAAGCGCAATCATGGCTGAGGGCCACCGCAACGGGCTTCCCCTGATACTGAAGCAACTCGAAAGGATCCCCATACAAGGGGAAATCCTCTTTCAACACCTCCAGATTCCCCTCTGGATGGCGTTTCTGGGCCAATTCATGCCAGCGCTTTTCCCGATGAAACTCCAGATCGGGCGTGCCCCAGAAAGGGCTGTCAAACACATGCTCGATCATGCCCGAGTAATAATCCCAGTCAATGCTCAGGAGGGTCATGGGGGGATTATATGCCCTTTGCCGAGAGCCGAGAGCCGAGAGCCGAGAGCCGAGAGCCGAGAGCCGAGAGCATCCTGCAAGTCTTGGCAGAGATGGTCAAGGGGAATTGTAGGGGCGCAGCGTGCAAGTTCACCAACTTGCGGTGAACTGTTCTGCACAAGACGGCGTGCTGCGCCTTCCAAGCCAATGCCAAAGCCTTTTTTGCCCTCGGCTCTCGGCCCTCGGCTTTTCTTTTTCCCCTCGGCATCGATGTTTCCGGATCATCTACAAACCACTTTCCCTCGCTTCATGCAGAACCGTTAAAATACTCCCATCATGCCGCTCAAACCCGTACACCGTGGATGGGACCCGAGGCACTGGGTGTCCCTCTCCCCTTTCGGCCTTGGACACCTGAAACCCAACAATTTTTACGAGGTGTTCCGCGCCTTCTCCGAAAACCGTGACCAGCTCAATTACGCCTACAAAATCCTCAACGATGGGGTGTGCGATGGGTGCGCTCTGGGCACCACCGGGATGCGCGACTGGACCATCAAAGGGGTGCACCTGTGCAACATCCGGTTGCGGCTTCTGCGGCTCAACACCATGCCTGCCCTGAACCCAGAGGTTTTGCAGGACATCGAGGCCCTCAAACAAAAAAGTTCTGCGGATTTGCGTGAACTCGGGCGGATTCCCTTTCCGATGCTGCGTCGCAAAGGGGAAAACCACTTCTCCAGAATCCAGTGGGAGGATGCTCTGGACCACATTGGGGTGAGGATTCGCGCCACGGAACCCGAGAAACTGGGGGTGTACGTGACCAGTCGGGGCATTCCCAACGAGACCTATTACACGGTGCAGAAGGCTGTGCGGGCGATGGGCAGCAACAACATCGACAATGCTGCACGGATCTGCCATTCGCCCAGCACGGTGGCCCTGAAAGAGGCCATCGGGGTCGGGGCCACCACTTGCAGTTACAAGGACCTGATCGGAACGGATGTGATTGTGTTTGTGGGGTCCAACCCTGCCGTGAATCAGCCCGTGATGATGAAATACCTTTACTACGCCAAAAAAGCCGGAACGAAGATCATCATGGTGAACCCTTACCGTGAACCGGCCATGGACAAGTATTGGATTCCCAGCGATCCAGAGAGCGCTCTGTTTGGCACACGCATCACCGACACCTTTTATCAGGTGGTGCCGGGCGGAGACATCGCTTTCCTGAGTGGCACCCTGAGGCACATCATCGAGCACAACTGGCTCGACAACGCTTTCATTCAGGACCACACAGATGGTTTTGAGGAGGTCAAACAGAAAGTCCTCTCCACGCCGTGGGAGGATTTCGAGAAGGGAAGTGGCCTGACCCGCACCGACATGCTGGAATTTGCCCTGACCCTGTTCAAGGCCCACCGGGGCATTCTGGTCTGGAGCATGGGGGTCACCCAGAACACCCGAGGTGAAGACACCGTGCATGCGGTGGTCAATCTGGCCCTCTCAAGGGGCTTCCTCGGGCAGGAGGGCAGCGGTTTGATGCCGATCCGTGGCCACTCGGGGGTGCAGGGGGGTGCAGAGATGGGCGCGTACACCAATGCCCTTCCGGGCGGGCTTCCCTTTACACCAGAGCACCGGGCGTCCCTCAGCGAGAAATGGCAATTTCAGGTCCCAGAGCAGAGCGGTCTGAGCGCGCCAGAAATGCTCACAGAGGGGATGGATGTGCTCTGGAGCATCGGCGGAAACTTTCTGGAGGTGCTCCCCGATCCGCAAGGGGTGGAGGCCCTGCTGTCAAAGGTGCCTCTGCGCGTCCATCAGGACATCTTCCTGACCTCACAAATGCTGGTGGAGGGCGAGGAGGTCCTGATCCTGCCTGCCACCACCCGTTATGAAATTCCCGGTGGGGTCACGGAAACCTCGACGGAACGCCGGGTGATCTTCTCCCCTGAAATTGAGGGGCCCCGCATTGAAGAAGCCCGCTGGGAAGGTCAGGTGTTTCTGGAGGTCGCCAAAAGGGTTCGCCCAGAGCTTTCTCCTCAACTGACGTATTCCCACATGGGCGCCTTGCGCGAGGAGATCTCGAAAGTGATTCCGATGTATGCAGGCATCGAAAAGCTGCAACGCAAGGGAGACAGTTTCCAGTACGGCGGTTCCATGCTGTGCAGAGGGGGCACCTGCCCAACTCCGGATGGCAAAGCCCACTTCAAAGCCCTGAACCTTCCAGAGCGCACCCTGCCTGAAGGGGCCTTCTCTCTGGTCACCCGACGGGGCAAGCAGTTCAACAGCATGGTGCATGAGCACATCGATCCGGTCAACAAAGCCCCGAGGGAAGCCATCCTGATCAGCCACTTCGATGCAGAGCAACTGGGCCTCAAGAAAGGCGATCCGGTGCGGGTGCACAATGCCCACGGAGAACTGCTCGGGACCGCTTTCCCCTGCGACCTCAAACGCGGAGGCTTGCAGGTCCACTGGCCCGAAGGGAACGTCCTGCTGGACCCCAACAAGCACTCTCCCAGAGCCCGCATTCCAGCTTACAAAGAGGCATACGCTTACCTTGAAAAACGTGCGTGACTGGACCCTCACTGCTTTTCGAGACGGCCAGAGGTCTGAACGCACAGACCTGCTGGCCCTTGAGGAACCTCTGGAAATCCAGCTTTGCTTTAAAAAAGAGGTGCGCACGGTGGCAATCACCATGCGCACCCCCGGAGACGATCTGGCTCTGGCCGCAGGTTTCCTGTTCAGCGAAGGGGTTTTGAGTCACCCGGCCCAGATCCAGAGCATGGCCCATTTCACCCCTGAAGGGGCCATCCCCACCGAAAACACCCTCCGGATCACCCTGCAAGGCCCCATTCCAGATTTCTCTGGTCTGGAACGGCACTTTTTCACCAGCAGCGCATGCGGGGTGTGCGGAAAAAACAGCTTTGAACGTCTGGGCCTCAGATGTGGGCCTCTGACCTCCGATTGGACGTTCACCCCGGAGCACATTCTGGGCATGCTTCCCCAGCTGCAGGCCGCCCAGCACACCTTCCAGAGCACCGGAGGCATCCATGCCAGTGCCCTGTTTGATTCAGATGGGTATCTGAAACACCTCACGGAAGATGTGGGTCGGCACAACGCTCTGGACAAACTGCTGGGCCGTCTTTTTCTGGACGGTCAACTCCCGGCCCCAAACCACGCCCTCTTGGTCAGCAGCAGGCTCAGCTTTGAACTGGTGCAAAAAACCATCACCGCCGGAATTCCCATGTTGTGTGGCCTGTCTGCCCCGAGTTCGCTGGCCGCAGAACTGGCAGATGCCTTCAATTTGACCCTGATCGGGTTTCTCAGGGAAGGCGGGTTCAACGTGTACTCGGGGAAAGAGAGGATTCAGGGTTCCTGAATGGGCAACTGAACCACCGCCACTGTGCCCTTCCCGAGTTCACTTTCCAGCCAGATTTTGCCTTTGTGACCTTCCACAATCCATTTGGCAATCGGAAGCCCGAGCCCCGTTCCACCGGGGTCTTCTCCGCGTTGCCTGGAACGGTCTGCACGGTAAAACCGCTCAAACACCCTCGGGAGGTCTTCTTCAGAGATGCCATGCCCGGTGTCTGAAACCCGCAACTCTGCACAGCGGTCTTTTTGCACCACCGACACCGAGATGGTGCCCCCCTCGGGGGTGTATTTCAGGCTGTTCTCGATGAGGATCCAGAGCAGTTGCTTCAGGCGGTCTGCGTCTCCCATCAGGGACACCTCTTCCACCTCTTCCAGAACCATGTGGTGGAGGGGCACCACCCGGCCCAGATCGCGCCAGATTTCCATCACCAGACGGCTGAGTTGCACTTCTTCTTCGCGCAGGGTGGCCCCACTGTCTCCTCGGGCGAGTTGCAGCATGTCGTTCACCAGACGCCCGAGGCGGGTGGCTTCGCGTTGCACATCAGAAAGGATGTCCAGTTTTTCATCTTCGGGGATGTTGGGGTAACGCATGAAAATGTCGAGGTTGCCCTGAATGGCCGTCAGGGGGGTGCGCAGTTCGTGGGCAGCATCGGCAATGAAGCGCTTCTGTGACTCGCTGAGTTCACGCAGGCGTTTTTCGCTGTCCCTCAGGGCATGTTCAGCCTGCATGCGGGCAGTGATGTCCAGAATCACGCCAGTCACCCGGTAGGGCATCCCTTCAGGGGTGTACTCGTAACGGCCTCTGGACAGCAACCACCGTTCCCGACCATCCTGACCGTTGACCCGGAAAGGTTTTTCAAACGGAAGGTGCGCTTGCTTGGAGCGCTCCAGAGCTTCACCCACGGCATCCACATCCTCTGGATGGACCAGCACGTTGAACCCCTCAATGGTGCCATCAAAGGCTTCCAGAGCAATGCCCATCAGGTCCGCGGTTTGCTGGTCCCACATCACTTTTCCAGAGATGAGGTCCCACTCCCAGATGCCCACTTCGGCAGCCTGCAAGGCTTCATGCATGCGCTGTTTGACCTCTTGGGTCAGGCTTTGCAAGGCTTCCAGACCATGCTCGGCGCGGATCATGCGGGAGAGTTCGGTCATGCGTTCCAGAGGCGAAAGTACATGCAGGGGATCTTTGACCACTGGACGGGCAAAAATCAGAATTTGACCATTCTTGAACACCTGCCACGAAAGGTCCACGGTCACGGCACTCTGGTCTTTGCGCAAGAACACAAACTCTTTTCCACCTGCCGAAGCGGGCTGCTGCCGAAACACCTCCAGCAACGGCAGGCGTTCACTGACGCACAAATCCAGCAGGTTCATTCTGGGCCACTCTTCCAGAGCATGCCCGTACGCCAGCGAAGCAGCCTGATTGCCTTTGAGGATGTCCAAGGTAAGGGCATCCACCAACCACATGTGCAGGGGGTGAAGTTGAAACAGGCTGTCCAATGAAAATTCAGGCAAGGCGTCAATCATCTCTGGGTCATGCATCGGGGTTCTCTGGGAAGGAAGCAGGGGGGCACATCCTTTGAAAAAGTGTAGCGAACCAAGCTGGAATGCAGCTGAAGAATGTTGAAGTTGATTACAATTTTGAAGCAGGATGACCCAAACAAAAAACCTCCCCATTCCAAAGGAGGTTCAAGAGCATCCCAAAAATTCAGGACACCATTTGCTTGGCCATCTCGCGGGCGTAGCGGATGCAGTCGGGGATTCCGACCCCTCCATAACTGCTGCCAATCAGTTTGATGGTCTCTGGCAAGCTGTTCTGGATGCCTCTGACCCTTTCAAGGTGTCCGACTTTGTACATCGGGTTGTTCTCCAGCCAGTTGTAAACCCGCCAGAACTGTGGACTCCCCTGAATCCCCAGAATGGGCTTCAAGGCATTCAGGCCGATTTCTGCAATTTCCGGGCTGTGCATCTCGGGGATGTGGGGGTTGCGGTGGCCTCCCACATAAGCCCTCAAGAGCACCTGCTTCTCTGGCGCACGGCCTTCAAATTTGCTGGAGTGCAGGGTGCAGGCCAGAAGAGGGGTCTGCTCAAAGCCCGAGACAATGAACCCGTAGGTCGAGGTGTCAAATTCAATCTGGTCCCGATTGAACCCAAACACCGCCACCGCAGAGCTGTTGGTTTCCAGTTCTCCCATGCGTTCAAAGGTGTCCTGAAAGTCCTGTTCAATGAAGCTTTTTGTGGTGGAGGCTGGTGTGGCAATCAGGATTTTGCTGGCCTCGATCACCTCGCCGTCTTCAAGGTGGATTTTGTGGTCCCGAGTGATTTTCACCACGTTGGCCCCGAGCCGCACGTGTTCGTGCAGTTCGGTGTACAGGCGTTCGATCAGGCTGCCCATGCCGTTTTTCAGGGAGTAGAAAATCGGGCGGGTCTGGGGGTTTTTCTTCGCGTTTTCACGCACCCCTTTGATCACGCTGCCGTATTCCTGTTCCATTTTGAGGTACTGAGGGAAAGCCGCCTGCATGCTGAGTTTCTCGGGGTTGGACACGTAAATTCCGCCCAGCATGGGTTCTGCAATGGTGGTGGTGGCTTCCGGCCCGAAACGGCGCGTGACAAAAGAAGCCAGACTTTCATCTCCGGTTTCGGTTCTGGGCGCTATGAACTGTTCTTGCAGCAAACGCTGCTTGCCTTCGTCAGAAAGCAAACCCGAGGCCAGAAACTCCTCATCATTGAGGGGAGCAATCAGTTTGAAGCTCGGGGGAATCCGGTGCAGTTCGCCTTCCCTGAGAAGGTAGGTTTTCTTGTTCTCGGGGAGGGTGGTGATCAGTTCATCGTCCATCCCGAGTTCTCGGGCCAGTTGTTCCGCGTAGGGTTTCTGGGTGATGAAGGCATCTGCAGCCCCCTCAATCAGAAAACCCCGGAAGCGGGCAGTGGTGATTTTGCCTCCCAACCTGCCCGATTCTTCCAGCAGCAAAAAGGGAACCCCTTTCAGGAAGAGTTCCCATGCGGCGGAGAGACCAGCGATCCCTCCGCCCACAATCACCACGGGTTTCATTGCAGCAGAACCTTGGCCTTCTCCTGAACCAGTTCCGCAAGGGTTTCCATGTAAAGGGGGTCGGTGTTCAGGGAGGGTGGACGGACCAGTTTCATCCCGAGTTCCTGCGCGACCTCCTGGGTTTTGATGTCGATGTCGTACAGGATTTCCACGTGGTCGCTGACAAAGCCGATCACCACGCTGACCACGTTCTTCACCCCTTTTTCGTTCAGGTCCACCACATGGTCTTCAAGTTGTGGCCCGAGCCACGGTTCGGGGCTGCGTCCGGCAGACTGGTAAGACCAGCTCCACTGGTCGTCACGGAGCCCTGCCCCCTGAGCGATCAGGCGGGCACTTTCCCACAACTGGTCCTGATAGGGGTCACCCATTTTGAGGATGCGTTCTGGCAGGCTGTGGGCGCTCAGGATCACGTGCACATCTTCCCCTTCAGGGAACTGGGCGATGCCTTCCTTGACGCGGTTCACCATGGCCTGAATGTATTTGGGCGCATCGTGGTAACTGTCGATGAATTCAAAGTCGATGTGGCCGTGGAACATGTCCAGTCCGGCTTTGACTTTCTGGTGGTATTTGGCCACCGACATGGTGCTGTAGTGCGGAGCGAGCACCACCGCCACGGCTTTCTGGATGCCGTCATTCAGCATGTCGCGCACGGTTTCTTCAATCCATGGGGACCAGTGGCGCATGCCGATGTAGGCTTTGTACTGAATGCCAGATCCATTCTGGTTCAGCAACTGGGTGGCTTCTTCCACCTGCGCTCTGGTGATGCCCAGAATCGGGCTTTTTCCACCAATGGAAGCGTAGTTGTGGGTGATTTCCTCCAGGACAGCGGTGTTGGTGGTGCGTCCAGAGCGGATGTCACTAAGGTAACCGGGCAGGTCTTCAAGGGACTCAGGGCCACCGTAGGCCATGTACAGCACGCCAATCACAGGTTTTTCGGTCATACCAGCACTCCGCTCTGGGTTTTCTCGTGGACGTAATCGGCAAGGCGGGCCACGTTGTCCACGGGGGTTCCGGGCAGGATGCCGTGCCCGAGGTTGAAGATGTGACCGGGACGGCCTGCGGCTTCTTGCAGCACACGGTCGGTCTGGAAGGACAGTTCACGCCACGGGGCTTTGAGAAGCAAGGGATCGAGGTTCCCCTGAATGGCCTGCTCGGGTTGCAATTGCGCCCATGCATCGTTCAGGGACAGACGCCAATCCACGCCGACCACATCGCTGCCCATGCTGGCAATCTGGGGCAGCATGGTGGAGGTTCCGGTGGCGAAGTAAATCACCGGCACACCGGATTTCTTGGCATTCTGAATGACGTTTTTGGTGTAGGGATACACGAAACGCAAGTAGTCCGAAGGGCTGAGTGCCCCTGCCCATGAATCGAAGATTTGCAGGGCACTGGCTCCAGCTTTGGCCTGTTCTTGCAGGTAATCGGAAAGGATCACCTCGAACTTGGTCATCAGGCGTTTCCATGCGGCGGGCTCGGAATACATCAGGCCCTTGGTGCGCTCGTAGTTTTTGCTGCCTCCCCCCTCAATGGCGTAACTGGCCAGCGTGAAAGGACTGCCCACAAAGCCAATCAAAGGGATGCCTCTGGGGGTCAGTTCGGCAGCCAGTTGCTCAATGGCCTTGAAGGTGTAGCCCATGGTTTCACGGGTGGGAGGGGTAGCCAGACGGTCCACATCTCTGGTGCTCATGATGGGGTTGTGGATCACGGGACCCACACCACCTTGAAAGTCCAGACTCAGGCCCATGCCCATCAGGGGGGGCAGGATGTCATTGAACAGGATCGCAGCATCCAGATTGAACGCATTGATGGGCTGCAAGGTGATTTCGGTGGCCATGTCGGGATCCTGTATGGCCCCGAGCATGGTGGTTTTGCTGCGGAGTTCGCGGTACTCGGGCATGTAGCGTCCGGCCTGACGCATGAACCACACCGGGGTGGCATCGACGGCTTCTCTGCGCAAAGCTTTCAGGAAGCGGCTGTTTTTCAGGGGGTGTTCGTTTGCATTGGTTGCCATGGGGCTCCTCAAAATCAAAAGTTACCGAACGGTCACTTTTGTTCACTTATACAAAAATTGTATTCGAGGGGTGGGTGAGAAGTCCACGCGACAAACGTCCCTTGAGTGCAACCCCGACTACGCTCTGGGGCACAACCCGTGGCTCTGGGGTCGGTAACCTGTTGGTAACCCCATTCATGGTTTCCTGTGTTCAGGAGAGAAAGAACCCTGACAGGAACCGTTCAGGAATTGGACGGGGTTCTGTTCCAGACAGAGGTCTTTTGTCCTCATTTGAATGAACCCATAGGAGAACCATGAACACAAAATCCATTCTTTTGCCCGCCTTGATGCTTGCTCTGGCCAGTTGCAGCAGCGTCCAAGTTCCTACCCAGACTTCTTCCCAAACACCTGAGGTCCTGCAAAAAGAACCCGGTATTGAAGTGCTGTTGCTGGATCCCTCCAGCCGAACTGTACGCCCAGACTTCACTGGAAAAATGAAACTGGTGTCTGAAACCATCAGTGATCCAGAGCATCTCAAAGACATGTCTGCTCTGGCAGAAGCACCGGGACCTGTTCGCTTTAACCCTGCACTTCTGCAAGAAAATCAGGTACAAACACAAGCAGGTGACTTGAAGGTCATCAAAACGGAATGGAAGCCAGACCACAGCTTCGTTCAGAGGAAAGTTTCTCCCATTTTTCAGCGTAAAATTGGCCCTCATCAAATCACCCTCACGGTTGCAGGTGAGTACAATCTCCAAATCACTCTTGATGGAGACATCAGAATGATCAAAGCTTCAGGTGGAGGCAGCATCAAAGTACAGGCTGGAATGACCTATTCCAAAACGTACTACACTTGCGCCAAATACCAGACCGTCACTCTGGAGAGATACACCAAATTTTACCAATGGGCCACTTATTCCAACGGAACAGTCAAGAAAACCGGAGGAGAAAGCGACAGCAGACAACCTGCCAAACCCGGCGATGTCACAGACAACAAACTGACCGATTGGTATACCTGCTGACCCTCAAAGGAAAAAAATGAAAAAAATTCTGATCCTGATGCTTGCTTGCACTGCTTCCGCAGCAGCCAAAGATTACACCAACGAAAGTGCCCTGGTGCGAGAAATCGCCCAGAGCTATGGCTGGCAAGAAACCAAACCCTTTGACGCCTCCTGCAAAAACATCAAACCTGC
>NZ_JQKG01000072.1 GCF_000745915.1 Deinococcus misasensis DSM 22328 | reverse complement strand
CCTTTTGCTTGAACGTTATTTGAAAAGGTTCCGGATTGAATGTCTTTTCAAGAACCTCAAGTCTCTGGGTTTTCGGCTGGAGAACACCCACATGACGGATGCTCGGCACCTGGAACGTTTGGTGTGCCTACTGGCAGTGGTGTTCGTGTGGGCGGTGAAACTGGGCGAAAGGGTTCAGATTCCAAAAAAGAAACATGGTCGTTTGGCCCGGAGTGTCTTTCGGGTGGGGATTTCTCTGCTGCTGGAGTTATTCAGGAAGCCATTGTGGGCTTTACTGGAAGGCCTTCAGCTTTTGTTCCCCAAACTTGTCGGGTACTGAGACTCCGCATACAAAGTCTCAAGACATCTGGGCCCAATTCGGGGTCCGGTGTTCTTTTTTACTCTGGAAGGTGACGAATGCAGAACAAAACAGCCGGAAGTTCTCTGATCATTGTGATGCTGGTGTCGGTCATCGTCATTGGTTCCGTCGTGGCACTGATTTCCAACACAGCGGGACTGGCCCGCAAAGGCTCGGGATACGAACGCATGGCTTACTCTTCCATGCTGAGTGCAGATGCAGGGCTGAAAAGTTTTGCCCCCCGGATTCAACTGGCCCGGTACACAGGTCGCACAGAGGATTTTGATTGCTATGTTCAAGGCACCCGTGCCCCTGGCAACAACATCGGAGCCTGCCCCCTCAGCATGCCAGCACCCGGCAGACTGACCGCATACGCGCTTCCCAATGGTGACACGGTGGATGTCAGAGTGGTGGGATTTTATTCTTCCTCCAACACCATCACCCTGCAGTCGACCAGCACCTCCACCTCGGGAAACACCAAAGTGTTGCTGCAAGACTTCAGTGTGCTCAAACCCCCCACCACCAACCTCTCCATTCCAGCAGCATTGACCAGCTTCCCGAACATTGATTTCGGCGGAAACTCCAAACTCTATGGGGCACCTGGAACCTCCGCAGGCCTCTCCAGCACTGAAAACGGCATCCTGACCACCCTCACCAATGTGGGCGCTGGCTTCACGGTTCCAGCAGTAGGCAGCACGGTCACTGCGCAATTCAACAGTGACTCTTACCTGACCGCTGGCAGTTACGTGCGCATCAACGGATACTTTTTCCGTCTGCAAGAACGTGCCAGCAACTACAGCGACACGGCCCGCAGGTACATCTTGAAAAGGGTACCTGGGCCATACACCTCTACCAGCAGCACCAATGTCACCAACAACACCGCCGTGGATCTGGTGCAATTTGCTGTCCGGTCCAGTGCAGAAGGCACCACCGTCACCCCTGTGGTGGCTTTCAAAGATGCCGTCAGTGCCCGAGTTCGGGTCAGTGACCCCACTGGATTTTATGTGGGCGATGTGATCTATTTCCGCATCAACAGCCTGATGTACTCTGCTCAGGTCACCGCTCTGGGATACGAGTCGCCCGGCAACCTCATCACCGGCTATCTGGACATCAGGTATCCAGCAACAGCTGTGGGCAGTGGCCTGACAGGCACCAGCAGTGTGACAGCCGCCCTTCTGGATTCTTTGCAGGAAGGCACCGGAATCAGCCGTTATGTGCCAGGGGCATCTTCTGCTGGCGGAATCACTGGTGGCGGATCTTCGACCATGCTTCCCAGTGCAGCAGCCTTCAACACCAACATTAAGGGTGGCGAACAGCTGTTCATGCAAACCTTCAGTGGAAAAACCAAACAAAATGTATATGACCTTTCCCAGAGATACGACCTGCCTCCAGCAACTGTGCTGGATCAGGTGAACTGGGTTGGACCGGCCAACCAATTCGCCACCAACAACAACTCTTACAGCATCAACGACCTGTGTGGAACCGGCATCCTGATCATCACAGGGAACCTCAACCTGAACGGCACCTGTGCCAGAGGGGGCAATTTCACCGGTCTGCTCTATGTGATGGGCGACTTCCGCAACCAGGGGAACGCCATTGTCAACGGAGCAGTGGTTGTGGAAGGTCAAGTGATCACCTCTGGAACTTCTGCAGGGGGCACCATGACCATCAATTACGACAACCGGGTGTTTCTGGAACGTGGCCGGCACCTTGCCGTCACTCGGGTGACCCCCCTCAAAGCCACCTGGAGGCAAAAATGATCACTTCACACCGCACCTCTGGATTCACTTTGCTGGAAATGCTGGTCGTGATGGCCATCATGGCCGTGCTCACTGCAATCGTCTGGGGACCAACCAACCGGTATCTGGTCCAAACAAAAGTGAAAGAAGCCGCTCAGCAATTTGCCAGCGATGTGCAATCCCAGCATTTCGAAGCCAAACGCCTGAACACCACCAGAACAATTGAAGTCACAGCGTCCAGCAGAACCTACAAAATCAGCAATGTCAATTACAGGTTGCCTGATGGAGTGGTTTTCTCTTCAAGCTCAACAGGCACTGTGACATTCCATGGTCCTTATGGCACCACCCTTCCGACCTCAGGCACAGCAGGTCCCAACCTGCAGTCTTTCACTCTGGTCTCTTCACAGAACGCATCCGTCACCCGCACCGTGACTGTGGTGGGTCTGATTGGCAAGGTGATTGTCAAATGAAACAAACCCAACAGGGTCTGACCCTCATTGAAATTCTGGTCAGTCTGGTGGTAGTGCTGTTGATCAGTGCCCTTTCACTGCAAGTGATTCCCATCAGCAAAATCAATCGGGACGCCAATGTGGACCAGACCGTGACTTTGCGGGTGAAGGCTTACATGGAAGACCTGTCTTTTGCCATGCAAACCAAAACCACTTTTGACACGGCCTCCACCACCAATCCCCCCATCGCACAATTTGTTTCAGGCATTTACACCTGCGTCCCTGTCTTTTCTGATCCAGACAACATCACTGCACCCGGTGTGGCCCTGCGGAAACGGGTGGTGCTCACATGCACTGCACCCAAGAAATCAAATTTGGTGTTTGCAACTGAATTTGGGAGGCCCGAATGAAACAGGCTGGCGTGACCCTTGTGGAGATGCTGATCTCCATGCTGATGCTGGGTTTCATCCTCACCATGGTGATGTCCATCGAGTCCAACACCTTGCAATTCAGCAGCAGACAGCAAGACAATTCTGCGCAGCTGACCTCTCTGGTGGAAGCGACAGGTTACATGGGCGACATGGTGCGACAGTCCACATCCTTTCAAACCTCCATGACCGTCAACGGTCTGGCCTGCAGCATCACCAGCACAACCAATCCTTGCTTTGGCATCATGGTTCCTGTTTCGCAGGGCAGCGATACCGCCAACCCTTCCAAAATTGATGCTTACCTGATGCTGGTGTACCGAATGGAAGACCGCAGCACGCTCCCTACAGAATACAAAAACACCAACAGTTGGGCAGACAGCAACACCTGGGTGATCAAAGAGTACCGTTCTGTGGTGTGCCAGGCTGGAGCCTGTCCTGCAACTGCTCCCACTGCTCCCACCAACATCAGCAATGCATCGTGGTACCTTGTGGCAGACCAGATTTCCAAAGTGCAAGCCAATGGAACCACCTACACCCCTTTCATACGAAGCACCACGAACCTGTCTCAATTCACTTTGAGGTTGCAATCGGCATCACGGGTCATGAACAAAACCCGCTATGTGCCCATCTCTGGACCCCAATCCCTGAACATCACGATGCGCAACTGACCCTTCAAACAGAGAAAGGACGTGCTGGTCAGCACGTCCTTTCTTTTTCATGGTGTTTTGTGGTTGCTCGTGACTGCGGTTTATTGGGCGCGGAGCACGGATCCCGAGGCCCCACTCCTGCTGGCAGGCAACACCTGACGGTGGGTGTCCACATGGCTGGAGGTGTAGCCGCCGGGCAAACCCCCGAGGTGCAAGAACTGGCATTGCTGATGGGCGTCCACCACATAAAAAGTCAATCGGCTTGCTGGGGTCAGCAGGCGGTACAGGTGCTGGCGGTAAAACTGGTTGACCATGCGGTGCCACTCGGGTTGAGGGGCGTGACGTGGAACATTCAAATACACCACCACTTCCTGACGGTCGGGGGTGAAGTAAAAATCGATGTCGCAACCCTGAAAGCTGCCATCGGAATTCTTGCAAGTGAATCGGGAAACATGTTGGTGCTGCATGAAGCCTCCTCGGAGGGCAAAAAGCGGTTTTGCCCGGCGGGTGTGGTGACCTCTGGACAGACCAGAGGAGAAGTGGGTTTTGGGGTTTGGGGGATTCAGAAAGACCCTGACCTGCAGGATCTGCACAGTTTGAGCTGGATGTCTCCAGAGTAGTGCTTTTGACCCGTCTCAAGATTGGAGTCTGCTGAGCAAGGTCTGAACTTTGAGCGAATGGCTGAACATTCACTCAACAAGATTTTCAAAATCTATGGTGATTTTTGTCTCTGGTTTGAAGATCAATGGCCTGCAATGATTTTGTCAGAATGAATTGCTGATATTAAGTGTTTTTTACAAGAGATTTCCATACCAGTGATTTTTTTGCCTTTCATCCCCTCCAGGAACCTTTACAGACGTTTTATTGACTGTTTCAAATTCTGGAATGAAGTCTGCTTTTCGCCCTCTCTCTGGGGAACCAAGACTCTGGCTGTGGTCTTTTCAGGCATTTGAGCACAAAGTGTACAAAAGAATTCAGAAAATTCTCATGCAGGCCTTCATTTTGAGTTCAGTTTGTTCACAGATGCCTCACCACCTGAAGCTATGCTGAAGACCGGGCCAATGATGCCCAATCCCATCCCCTTAAAATTCTGCAGGAGCCCCATGTCCTTCAAACCCCTTTTCGTCGTGCTCGCCGTCCTTTGTGCTGCCTCAAACGCAATGGCCAAAACGGTGTACACCGTCAAAACCGGCGACACCCTGAGCCGCATCGCTCAGAAGCAGGGTGTCAACATGGACGCCATCCGCGACCTGAACCCCTCCCTGAAAAACCCCAACAGCCTGAGGGTGGGCCAGAAAATTGTGCTGCCCAACAAAATCAAAAAGGCAGCCCAGCAAAAAAGCACCATCAAAAAAGCCAGTTACGGGCAGAGCAGTGGCTGGATGTGGCCGGTCAATGGGCGCATCACCAGTGGTTTTGGTTACCGCAACATCTGGGTGGCCGGCAGCAACTACCACCCTGCCATTGACATTGCAGCAGCCACGGGAACCCCTGTGATCGCTTCCAGAGGAGGCGTGGTGCGCACCGCCAAATTTGACAACACCGGATACGGCTTCACAATCGTGATCGACCATGGAGACGGATGGAGCACCCGTTACAGCCACAACAGCCGCCTGCTGGTCTCTGCAGGCATGGTGGTGGAGGCCGGACAGCGCATCGCTCTGGTGGGTTCCACCGGGTTTTCCACAGGCGCACACCTCGACTTCCGCGTGTACAAAAACGGCAGTGAGCTGAATCCCCTGAACCTGCTGTCCCGCAGGTGATGGTGTTTTGCAGATGACAGGCCCAACTTGAGGCCCTGTGCCATCTGCCCCTGAAGGCCAGGGTCAGCCTAAAGTCGCTGTCAGGGCATGCCAACACAAAGAGCCATCAGCGGTCAGCCAGAAGGAAAGTTTGCTTGCTGCCTTTTGAGCTTCAAATCTGAGTGGGCTTTCATTTGGTGCCTTTTGATTTTGCTGTTTGCAAAAGCCTCAAGGTGAGCTTTTTGCTGACCGCTGATGGCTGATCGCTGAACGCTTCTTCAAGTGACCTACCAAAAGTCAGACTTGTTCTGCCCCTGAGAGCAAATCCTGCAAAATCCCATGAAAAACTGGGCTAAACTGAAGCAGCACATGCCTGTGATCTGTCCGCACTGCCACAACACCCTCTCTGACGACCCCAACCGATGCCCAATCTGTGGCTGGCTTCTGAAAGTCCACCTGCCTGTGGGCACCAAACTGCACGGGGGAAAATACACCGTCGGCAGGGTTCTGGGACGGGGAGGCTTTGGCATCACCTACCTCGGGGCCAACACCTTTTTAGGGCGAACAGTTGCCATCAAAGAGCTGTATGTGGACGGCATGACCACTCGGGGCAACGCAAGTCAGGTGGTCGCCTCGCAAATGGAAAGCTTCGAGCAAGAAAAAGCCCGCTTTTCCAGAGAAGCCCAACTGCTGACGGGTTTTGACCACCCCAACATCGTGAAGGTGCTGGATGGCTTTGAGGAAAACAACACCGGTTATCTGGTGATGGAGCACCTGACCGGACAGACCCTTGCAGAGCACATCCACGAACATGGCAAACTGACCCCACATCAGGCTCTGGAAGTGTGTTTGCAAGTGATTGAGGCGCTGGACACCGTACACCGGGCCGGAATGCTGCACCGCGACATCAAACCCGAGAACATTTTCATGGCCTCTGGAGGTCGGGTGGTCCTGATTGATTTTGGCACAGCACGCCACTTCGAGGCCAACAAAACCAGCAACCACACGCGCATGGTCACGCCGGGTTACGCCCCTCTGGAGCAGTACGCCACCGCTGCAAAAACCGGAGCTTACACAGATTTTTACTCTCTGGCTGCCACCCTGTACCATGCCTTGCTGGGAAAAGCACCTCCTGCCTCCATTGACCGGGTGACTGGAGCCACTCTGGAGCCCCTCCCGTTGCCAGAGAAACATCCGCTGAGAAGCATGATCTTGCGGTCCCTGTCTTTGCAAATTCAGGACCGACCCCAGAGTGCAGCAGAGATCCGCCAGTTGCTGGGAGGTCAGAAAGCCCCTCCGTCCAAACCCACCCTTCCTGAGCCTTCCGCAGATGAGATGTACGCCAGAGGGGTCAAACACCAGCAAGGCGAGGGGGTCCCCAGAGACGAAAAAGTGGCGGCCCAGTGGTACCGCAGGGCCGCAGATCAGGGGCACCCCTCTGCACAAAACGACCTCGGGTTCCTGTACATGAAAGGGCGTGGGGTGGTGCAAAGCCACACCGAGGCGGCAAGGCTTTTTCGTGCAGCAGCAGAGCAAGGACACGCCATTGCCCAGTACAATCTGGCAGTGCTGTACGAGCATGGCACCGGAGTCACCCAGAGTCTGGTGCAAGCCTTTGACTGGTACCGCAAAGCCGCAAGGCAAAACCATCTGAAAGCCCAGACCAAACTGGCCCGCATGTACGAAAAGGGCCTCGGGGTGCCTGTGGACTTCAAAGAAGCCCTGCTCTGGTACGAAAAAGCCGCCGATCAGGGGGATGTGGGGGCACAATTCACCCTTGGGCAACTGGAGGAACAGCAGAACAACCTGCCTCAGGCCCTGTTCTGGTACCAGAAGGCTGCGCAGCAAGCCCACAGGGACGCGCAGTTCAAAGTGGCAGGCATGTACGCAGAAGGCAAAGGAACCTCCATCCAGTTGCATCAGGCAGCGTACTGGTACCGCAAAGCCGCCGATCAGGGGCATCTGGAAGCCTTGCACCAGTACGGGCTTTGCCTTGAGCAGGGTCTGGGCATCGCACAAGACGGGCATCAGGCCCTCAAATGCTTTGAGAAAGCCGCTCAGGGAGGGGTGCTGGATGCACAGTTCAAAATGGGCCTCCTGCTCGATGAAGGGACCCTTGTGAAACCCGAGCCTGCACAGGCTGCGCTCTGGTACAGGCGGGCAGCGGATCAGGGGCATCTGGTGGCCCAGAACAACCTTGCAATGCTGTACGAGCACGGTAGAGGGGTGATGCAAAGTCTCGCGCAGGCCTTCCAATGGTACAGGCTTGCTGCACAGGGAGGCAACGCCACCGCACAGTACAATCTGGCCCTGCTCTACGAAGAAGGCAGAGGGGTCGAACAGGACCACAATCAGGCTTTCCGTTGGTTCCTCAAATCCGCAGAGCAAGGCGAATCCGAAGCCCAGTTCAGCCTCGGGCAGTTGCTGGAAAAAGGACATGGCGTGCCCAGAGACGACGCACTGGCCTTCGAGTGGCACAAAAAAGCCGCCGATCAAAACCACAGCGAAGCCCTCTTGCAGCTCGGGCGCATGTACGAGCAGGGAAGGGGCACCTTCAAGGACCGCCAGTTGGCCATCGAGTGCTACCAGTTGGCCCAAGATCAGGGGTCTGAAGAGGCTGCAGACCGTTTGCGAAAATTGCTCAAACCCCGCTGGAAGATTTTTTAGGGCATCTTCTGAGTTGAGCAGATGTTGCTTGAACCTCACTCTACTGTCCTGACCTTTCCATTCGCTTTGCTCAAGCAGAAGTGAGTTGAACTCACTTCTGCTGAAAGCAGTTACAAAGAAAAAAGAACATTCTGGAACAAAGCAGCAAGTGTTAGGGTAAACACCAAGTCGCTGTTTGGGTGAGATCAACAGTGAGAGCCAGCAGGCGGAAGGAAAGTCTGTTTGATGCACCTTGCATTTGGAAACCAGAGAGGACTTTGCACTTTGGCTTGCTTTTTTCGAAAGCAAAAGCCTCTGGATGGTCTTTTTTGCTGAAAGCTGAGGGCTGACTGCTGACCGCTTCTTCAATGGGCCTGCCAATGGTCTGACTTTAGGATGACCCTGCAGTAAGTGGGAAGTCCAACAGAAAAAACCCTTTCCCAGAGCCATACTGAAACCTGAAGCGAATTTTTAAACCTCAGGAGGTTTCAACATGTCACGCATCACTGCTGCTTTTGATTCTGAACAACAGGCCCAATCTGCCCTGCAAGAACTCCGCTCCCTCGGGATTGCCGACCAGCACCTGAGCCTGCAACACCGTGGAGACGGTTCCGCAAATGTGCGTCCTGACCCTGATGGCACCGTTCGTGAAGGTGGAGATGCTCGGGTCAACCCGGTTCTGGAAGGTCAGGACGACCGGGCAGGAGACATCGGATTTGTGGTTCCCCCTGCTGTCAGTGTTGGTGTTCCGGTGGGACTCGGGGGGTTGGGGTCTCCGGGTGCCACTGCTGTTGCCGCTGGAGCCCTGTTGCAACACCACCTCAGGGACGATGTGAACCCCATCAACCACCATGACAACGACCATGCAGACCGTGAAGTGCGTTTTTATCAGGATGCTTACAGGGACGGCAAAATCCTGCTCAGTGTGGACGCCGAAGACAGCGTGCAGGAAGAGCGGGTACGTGACGCTCTGGCCCGTTTTGATGGGCGTTTTTTCACCCCTTGAGCGAAAACGCATTTCTGAAAGCCAAAAATGAAGAAGGCTGCCTTTTGGGCAGCCTTCTTATTGATCCCACCCCGAGCCTGCTTTTCCCTCTGGGCAGGGTACACTGAAGGCCAGAGCCTCTTCTCCTCTTCCCTGTCCTGACTGCATGCCGATCGATTACTGGATTGCCAAAACCCGCATTGTTGCACAGCGTTCGGCCAACCGCCAGAGCGGATCGGTGCACCATCGGGTGCATGGGCAGACCTTTTTGAACGGTCAGGTGCGTGACCTGCAACTGGCCATCAATGTGCTGTCCAGAGCGAGCAGCACACACCCTGAGGACAGCCATGTGCGCTTCTTGATTGAACCGGACTTTCAGCATCCACTGACCCTGCATCTGGAAAACCACTTCCAGCAGGAGGCCGAAAAAATCCTGACCACCAGACCGCTCACCAGAGCAGAACGCCAGTTTCTGGAAGTGGGGGCTTTGGCCTTGCGCCCCGCACCTACCCACACCGAAATTCGGCTGGATTATGTGCGCTCGGGGCTGTTTGATCCAGCCCTGATGCAAACTTTGCCTCCTTCTGCACCCGGAAAACTGGACGATTTGCAGGACCACCTCAGGGTCCTGTTCAGCAAGGCCAGAGACCAGAGGGGGGCTTTCGTGTATGTGTTTGGCGAAATGTGGATGCCGAAGCCTTTCGATCCGGGCAGGCCACCCGTTTTCCCTTTTGAGGAGGATCCGGGCAGGCAATTTGGCCTCCATGACATCCACATGAATCAGGGCAACGAACCGCGTTTCAAAGCCGCCGATGGGATCCATCAGGATGGAGGGCTCTTGTTCCACTTTCCGCACGAAAACCGCTGGGTGGGGGTGTTTCTGGCCTTTCAGAACCAGTCCTGGTACACCGATGACCAGAGTGGGCACGCTCTGGATTAGCTGTGCTGACCACCCTGCAACATTTGAATCACCAGTGGGTTTTCAATTCCACCTCGTCAAAACTGCCTCCGGGTCTCTGTGAAACCCTCTGGTAGACGATTTTTCCATCCAGATCCACCAGAACGGTGCCGTTCCACTGCAGAAGCCCGAGGGTTTTTTCCAGACTGTATGCCCGGTAGATGTTGCGGTTGGGGTCTGCAGCCACAGGAAACGGCAAATCAAAGCGTTTCTGCAAGGTGTGGGCGGCTTTCTCGTCTCCTCCACCCAGAACCAGCACCTGAATGTTGTGGGCCTGAAGCTCTGGATGCATGCGTTTGAGGTGCAACACGACCTTGGTGCACATTGGACAGTTGAATTCACGCATGAAATACATCAGCACTTTTTGTTTTCCACGGTAATCCACCAGTTGAACAGGTCCGTGGCTGGTTTGCAATTGAAAGGTGGGGGCAAGCTGGGTGAGGGGGCGGGTCATGACATGCTCCTTGAAAGATGAAGGTGTTGAATGGCGTGCAGGGCAGCTCTGGCACCGTCTCCTGCGCTGGTGATCGCCTGCTTGAATTGGCTTTCCTGCACCTCTCCTGCGGCATAAACCCCAACCAGAGAGGTTTGCATGAAGGCATTGGTCAGGATCAAACCTTGCTGATCCAACCGCAATTGGCCTTCAAAAAGCCACGTGTTGGGCACCGAACCGATGCACACAAAAACCGCATCGGTGGGCAAAACGAAAGTGGAATGGGCGTTTTTCAGTTGGACGGCTTGCACCTGCTCGGTGCCCAGAATGGACTGCACGGTGTGGTGGGGCAGCAGTTGGATGTTGGAGGTGTTTTGCACCTGTTCTTGCAGCACCTGCTCGGCACGGTAGCGATCAGAGCGGTGAACCAAAAGCACCTCTCGGGCATAGTGGGACAACTGGAGGGCATCGGTGAATGCGGTGCTCCCTCCTCCAACCACCACCACCGTCCGGTCTGCATACAGGGGACCATCGCAGGTGGCACAATGCTCGACACCAGCAAGGGATTCACCGGGCACCCCGAGCGCTCTGGGGGTGGCTCCAGTGCACAGGATCAAGGCATCAGCAGTCCAGAGCAAACCGTCATCGGTGTAAAGGCGATAAGGTGTTTTTTGCAGGTCCACACGGGTCACGAAAGCATCGTGAAAGCGGGCACCATATGTGCTGGCGTGTTCTTCCATGCGTGTGGCCAGTTCAAATCCAGAAATGCCTTCTGGAAAGCCGGGAAAATTGTCGATCTGCTGCGAGTGGGTGACCTGTCCTCCGGGCAGAGGTCCACGGATGACCAGAGGGTTCACCCTCGCTCGGGCAGCATAAAGGGCAGCGGTCAGTCCAGCAGGACCGGAGCCCACCACAATCAGGGGAACATGGGTCGAACCCTCCACGAGAAAGCCTCTTTCTGTTCAGATGTCCTGAACGGTTGGGGATGCCTTCAGGGTACAGGGGAGCATCATGCATGTCCATCACCATTTTCATGCCTGATCATCACGTATCATGTTCATGATGATCGAGGTCCGTTTGTTGCGTTATTTTGTTGCCGTGGCCGATGAATTGCACTTTGGACGTGCAGCACAGGCTCTGCACCTTGCACCACAACCGCTCAGTCAGGCCATCAAACGCCTTGAGGACCAACTCGGGGTGGTGTTGTTCAGGCGCACTTCACGCAAAGTGGAACTGACCCTGCCCGGAGAGGTGTTTTATGCCCGCAGCAAACACCTGCTGCAACAGCTCGATGAAGCCATCGAATTGACCCGCAAAGTGGCCGAAGGTGGAGCCGGAACCCTGAGCATCGGATACCTTCCTTCGGCTGTCCCAGAGGTGCTTCCCACCTTCCTGCGTGCATGTCAGGCCCTCCCCCATCTGGAATTGCAACTGCATGAATTGACGGTCCGGGACCTCCTCTCACGCATTCAAAAGGGGCAACTGGATGCAGGCATTGTGACTGCTGTGGGTCTTCCAGAGGGATTACAGCATCTGGATTTGCAGCAGCATTCTTTGGCTCTGGCTGTTCCCAAAGGGCACCCTCTGGCTGAACATGCGGTGGTGTCACGCAAATCTGCCCAGCAGGTACCCCTGATCGGCTATGACTGGCAACATTGCCCGGAGTTGCAGGCTTTGCTGGACGAGGTGGTCCCGGTCGGCCACCGCACCCACGATTTCGTGCAAAAGGTGATGTCGGAACAAAGCGCTCTGGCTCTGGTGCAGGCTGGAATGGGTGCGGCTGTGGTGACCCGAGGGCAACAGCAACATGCACCTGCTTCGGTCAGCTTTCTGGATTTTGATCCTCCTGTGCAGTGTACTTTTCAGCTGGTGTGGAAGGCAGGCAACCATCCTGCACTGAAAGGATTGATCCAGATGCTGCAAGAACACTTGAACATCCAACATCCAAACTGAAGACAGGGACATCTGCAGAAAAGTTGTGGCCTATCCTGAAATTCAGGGGGTGTCCCTTGAACACATCGAAAAACACATCGAAAAACACTGTAAAACCAACATTGAACACCTTGTGGTCGGTCAGGGTGAGCGTTTTTGCTGCTCTGGCTTTCGTTTTTTCATGGCTGATCTGGATGCCCAGAGTGGTGGCCAACCTGCAAGGAATCCCTGATCCCCTTCCCTATTTGCATTTTGTGGGAAGCCTCGGACCTGCCCTGTCGGCATTGTTCGTGTGCGTACTGGTGGCCCCTTCTCAATTGAAGACCCTGCAAAAAAACATCCTGCATGTGAATGTGGGCTGGACAGGGTG
The DNA here is from genome assembly GCF_000745915.1 of Deinococcus misasensis DSM 22328. Classification (NCBI taxonomy): domain Bacteria; kingdom Thermotogati; phylum Deinococcota; class Deinococci; order Deinococcales; family Deinococcaceae; genus Deinococcus; species Deinococcus misasensis. The sequence continues at coordinate 1,160 of NZ_JQKG01000072.1, read as the reverse complement.
GCTTTTGGCCCTCAGTCCTCTGCTGCTGATGGTGCTGGCTTTGCCTTTCACGCCCATGGTCTTGTGGGGCAATTTCTTGAAAGTACAGGAGTACCCCCATTTACCTTTTGCTGCACTGGTGCTGTGTGAGGTGCTGTTTTATGGTTTTGGTGAGGAGGTCGGCTGGCGCGGATTTCTGTATCCACTCCTCAAAGAGCGTTTCTCTGGCCTGAAGGCATCCCTGCTGGTGTTGCCTTTCTGGGCCGTCTGGCACCTGCCCCTGATCCTGACCAACCCCACCTACCAGAGCATGGGACCGATGCTTTTGGGATGGTTGTTCAGCCTGACCTGTGGGGCTTTGCTCACCGCATGGCTCTATGAAAAAACCCGTGGGAGCCTGCCTGTGCTGGCGGTGTTCCACGGGCTTTTGGACATTGCCATGGTGAACCTCGGGGTGGGACCCCTCATGCTGAATGTGATGGGAGCCATCACCACCCTCGCAGGGATCTGGGCTGGAATCGACCTCTGGAAACAGGGACGCCAGAATCTTCCCCAAAAATAAACATCCATGCCAAATTCAAGGGGCATGGAGCCACTCGACTCAGCTTTCGTTTTCCTGCAAAATGTCCTCCACCCATGAGAGGGCAGCAATGGTCTTTGGAAAACCCAGAGTGGTCATGCCCAACAACACCACATGACGGATGTCCTCTGCTGTGAGGCCACTTTGCACACCTTTGCGGGTCTGGCTGTGCACAGCCCCTTCCTGCTGAAAACCCACCGAAAGGGCGAGTTTCACCAGTCTTCTTTCACGTTCATTCAAAGGACCTTCCAGATGGACGGCTTCACCCAGTTCACGGTATGCACGGGCAATCTCTGGATAGGTGCTGACAAATGCAGGATCACAAGTGAGATTGTGAAGATGTCCGTCATCTGTCACAGTGAGCTATGGGCAGCAAAGTCAAAGTCCGACCCCTCAGCGAAACAGAAGTCCAGCACATCCAAGATCAGCTCAAATCCAAAGACGCCTTCACGGTGCGGCGCAGCCAGATTCTGCTGGCCAGCCATGAGGGTCAGGTGGTCTCCCAAATTGCCAGGTCCCTGAGAATCGCCACCCAAACAGTACGCAACACTTTTAGAGCTTTTGAAGCAGACGGTTTAGCGAGCCTACACGAACAATCCCA
>NZ_JQKG01000071.1 GCF_000745915.1 Deinococcus misasensis DSM 22328 | reverse complement strand
TTTGAGCTTCAAATTTGAGTGGCTTTCATTTTGCGTCTTGGGGTCTGAATGCTTCCAAAAGCCAAAGCCTCTGGGTGAGCTTTTTGCTGAACGCTGACGGCTGATCGCTGAACGCTTTCTCAAGTGACATGCCAGAGGTCAAACTTTGCACTGCCCCCAAAGCAGGGTAGCCGCAAAGTCGCTGTTCGGGCGATGCAAACAGAAAGAGCCGTCAGCCAGAAGGAAAGTCTTCTTCCAGTCGGTTGAGCTTGCCAAACCTGATGGGGCTTGGCCTTTGGGTCTTGCTGCTGTCGAAAGCAAAAGCCTCTGGATCCGCTTTTCACTGAACGCTGATGGCTGACAGCTGACCGCTTTCTCAAGTGATCTGTCAAACTTCAGACTTTGCGTTTACCCTGGCCCCCAGAGCATGGCCTTGAATGTCCGCAAAAGGCAGGGGGTAAAATGACCTGATGAGACGGGCGGATTACCGGATTCTGGCTTTGCTGGCGGCTTTTGCAGCGCTGGGTCTGGTGCCGCTTTTTCGCTGGATGGCCCACAACCTGCCAGGGATCGGGCAGTATTACGAGGCCCACCACACCCTGATGGACACCTTGCTGGCCAGCCTGGCTGCCCTGTGCGGCTCGATGGCCACTTACGTGCTGCTCAGGAAAGCACAAGCCCCTCTGGAACGGCTGGAAACCCGCCTCGGGGACCTGAGTTCTCCGTTGGCCCCGGTGGGGGATCCAGAGCTGGATCAGGCGATCCGGCAGATCAACACCTTGCTGGAACTGGAAAGCCAGATCACCGTGCTGCAAGAACAGGAACGGGTGCGGATTGCCCGTGAGTTGCACGACCATGTGCTGCAAGACCTGATTGGTAGCCGGATGGCTCTGGCCCGAGGGGAACAGGAAACCGGAATGCAGGCTCTGCAGGAAGCCATTCAGACCCTCAGGGAGGGCATTCAGAGCATTGCGCCTCCGGCGGTGGAGATTCTGGGGCTGGAAACCGCTGTGGAAGAGCGGGCCGAAGGGTTGGGTTTGCAACTGGAGCAGCAAGGATTGGAGCAGGTGGCCCCTGCGGATCAACTGGAGATTTACCGTCTGATTGAGCATGCATTGTTGAATTCCAGCAAGCATGGCAAGGCCCATCGGGTGTGGGTGCAGTACCAGAGGGGCTCCCTGACCATTCAGGACGATGGGGTGGGCTTGCAGGGTGAAGTGCAGTTGGGATTGGGCCTGAAACTCTGCCAGACCCAGATGCGTTTTCGTGGAGGGAATTTGAGCCTCAAACCTCTGGAAAAGGGAACGGAGCTGAAATTGTGGTGGAAGTGAACGAAGGTTTTACGGTGCTGCTGATTGAAGACCATGCATTGGTGCGCTCGGGGCTCAGGGGCCTCGTGTTGGACAGTTTTCCTGAAGCGCGGATTCTGGAGGCCAGCACCCTGCAAGAGGCCCGCAGCTTGCTGGATCAGGCGGACCACATCCTGCTGGATGTCAGCCTGCCCGATGGCAACGGTCTGGAATTTTTGCCAGAGGCCACCCAGCATGCAAGGGTCACGGTGCTGACGGCGTTTGACACCCCGGCCTTTCGCAAGAAAGCCATGAACTCTGGAGCACATGCCTTCCTGAGCAAAAACGCCTCACCAGAGGAGTTGAAACAGGCCATGCTGGGGGTGCTGGTCATGCCCACCGACACCCGCAAACCGGACCGGATGAGCCCCAGAGAGCAGGAGGTGTTTTTGCTGATCGGTCTGGGACTGGGCAATCAGGAAATTTGTGATCGCCTCTCCATGGACGAAAAAACCCTCTACACCCACCGCAGGCACATCCAGCAGAAACTCGGGCTGAGGGACAGCCAGCAGCTTTTGCACCATGCGGTGGTCTACCATCTGGACCAGCAAAACAAAGAAAAGCGGTCTTGATTCAGGGTTGACGCAAGTTCAATTCCAGCCCACCCGAGAGGTTGACAAGTTGATCGTCACATCCGCCTGAAGCGTTGGTTTTGCGCCAGAATGGGAAAACAATGTACCCCACCCGACCTGCAATGCGGTCCAGAGGCACTGATCCAAAAGCACGGGAGTCAGAGCTGCCGTATTCGGAACGGTTGTCGCCCATCAGGAAGTATTCGCCCTCTGGCACTTTGAAGGTCTTTTTGACCAGTTGTTTTTCTGCATCTGCGCGGATGAAGTTGGCGGTGATGGACTCCGGGCTGTTGTCCCAGCATCCCTGTGCTTGCCAGTAATTTTCGATGGTCTGGAAATCCACTTCCTTGTTGTTCACGTAGACACGGCCTTCTTCGATGCGGACGGTGTCTCCTGACACGGCCACCACCCGTTTGACGTAGTAAGGAATGAAATGCCAGAGGGTCATCTGGTCGGTGGGAAAAGCCCGCCATGAGGCCTTGTGATCAGCGGGGGGCTTGAACACCACGATGTCGCCCCTCTGGAAACTTCCGATGCCCATGCGGTGCATCCAAGTTTCGTATTTGGGGATGACCATGCGTTCTCCGGTGCGCAGGGTGGGCATCATGCTGTTTCCACTGACCCCCGGAAAAGACACCACGAAGGTGGTCAAGGCAATCACAATCACAAATTCTTTGATGGCATCCCAGATTTTCAGTAAGGTTTTTTTCATGCAATTTTCCTGTCCAGCACCCATCTTGCCCGAGGAGCCCGCCTCAAACAAGTCCTTTTTGATGAGAGAGACTGCGGTCTACCAAGGTTGTATGCATTATTCTGGTGAGGTGCAAGCTCGACTGAAAACCTACCTGGACTTTGTCCGGTTCGAACACACCATCTTTGCCCTTCCCTTTGCCTACGCAGGCATGTTCTTTGCCGCCCAGAGTCAGGGCAGGTGGCCCACCTGGCTTGAGTTTCTGTGGATCACGCTGGCCATGGCAGGGGCAAGAACCGCTGCCATGGCGGCAAACCGCCTGATCGATGCCAGCATCGATGCCAAAAACCCCCGCACGGCCAACCGGGAGATTCCCAAAGGCAAAATCAAACCCTTGCAAGCGGTGGTCCTGACAGTGGTTTCTCTGGGGGTGTTGTGGTTTGCAGCAGCACAACTGAATCCTCTGGCCGTCAAACTGCTGCCCATTGCTGTGGTGTTTCTGATCCTTTACCCCTACACCAAGCGGTTCACATGGCTCTGTCACGCATGGCTCGGCATCACGGATGGGGCTGCAGCAGCAGGGGGATGGATTGCCATCACTGGAACGTGGGACATGGGAGCCATTGCACTCTGGATGGTGGTGGTGTTCTGGATGATCGGCCTGGATGTGATTTACGCCACGCAAGACCACGATTTTGACCGCCAAAACAACGTCCAGAGCATTCCGGCCCGTTTCGGCATTCCCACGGCCCTGAAAATTGCAGCGTGGTCGCACTTTCTGACCTTTGCCCTGTTGATTTACTCGGGTTACGTGATTGGGACCAGTTGGGCGTTTTATCTGGCTGCGGTGATCATGGGGGGCATTTTGTTTTACGAGCACCGCATCATCAATCCCAAAGACCTGACCAAAGTGAACATCGCGTTTTTTGATGCCAACAGTTGGCTGGCCCTGACCATGCTGGCAGGCACCGTTCTGGATGTCATCATTCGGTAGCAGTGAAGGTCAGCACAAAGTCTGACCTCTGGCATGTCTGGAAAAAAGCGATCAGCGGTCAGCCCTCAGCGAAAAGCTCATCCATAAGCTCTTGTTGTAGAGAACAGCAAGACACCAAGACGCAAGATCAAATCCACTCAAATTTAAGCTCAAAAGGCAGCAAGAAAACGTTCCTTCTGGCTGATTGCTGACCGCTGATGGCTGACGGCTCTCTCAAGTGACACGTCAAACTGGAGACTTTGCGCCGAACTTGAAGTTCACCCGAGCCTGCACACCTGTTTGAAGGTGCAGTCCCAGCAGTGGAACCCTGCACTGGGGGTCACATCTCCCTGCCCGAGGTGGGTTTGCAGGTCCTGAAATTGTTTCCATGCGTCGCGCATCTGGTTGTCAAAGACCGTGCGGCGTTTGGGTTTGGCGTACAGGTCCCAGGTGTACAGTTCAGTGTCCCAGTCAGCTTCTTTGAGGGCCATGTACGCCCAGAGGTGCTCGGGTTGGTTTTTCAGGAGGTTGCGGATGTCTGGTTCCTGGGTCACCACGTACAGGTTGGCTTTGCGGGTGTCTTTGAACAGCTGGTAAGCGTGGGGCCGGAACGACAGGCCATCGAGCTTGAAGGATTGGTAGACCTTCAGGTTGGGCAAATCGGGCTTGGGGGGCAAGTTGTCTTTGAGGTGCCGTGAGACCTGTTCACGGAAGTGATCGGAGTACACCCCTTCAAGGACCGGCTCGGGTTGGGCTTCCCATGCAGCTTGCCGAAGCAGGCGTTCCATGCGGGTGCGGTCCTGATGGCTGAACAGGCCCCCAGAGGTTTTTTCGGTGTGGGTGCTCAAATATCCGCGCAGCTTGCAGGGCAGGTAACGGGCCAGCATCCAAACCCTTTTTTCCTGAATCGGTGGGACATGGTTCCACCAATCCGGGGTGCTGATTTTGATGTCCCGGGTCGAGAGGGCATATTCCAGAGGGCTCATCGGTTTGACGGGAGGGGTGGTCGCGCTTCCCATCTGGGCCAGCAGTCGGTGGGGCCTTTGCACCCCGTCGCGGTCTGCACTGGCGTAACTGAGGGTGACGTGGGAAGCCCGGGTGATGACCTCGTAGAACAGGCTTTCGGCGATGCCTTTCATGCTGCGCGGCAGCCCGAGTTTGACCCGTTCTTCTTCGGTGAAAAAGAAATCTTCTTTTTCTTCCAGCAGGTATTGGTGCTCGGTCACGTTCATGATCCACAGGCGCTGGAAACGCCTTCCAGTGATCTGCTCGGGGGTCAGCACCCGCACCCCTTCCTGACGCTCTCTGGTCAGGCTGATGGACGGCAACAGGGCCATGAGCCAGTCTTCCAGCACGCTGTGTTTCTGCACTTCTGAGGGAATCAGCTCGAAGACCTCACGGGCCATCAGGCGGATGGGGTCTCGGCTGGTCTCGGGGTACTTGATGCGGTTCAGGAGGGTCTCGACCCAGTTGAGCCATTCTTTTTCACTGCTGCCAGAGGGTGCGGTTTCCAGCATCAACAGGGACAGGGAGGAGCGGTCCACCCCTTCGAGCAGGTGGGCGTGGATGCCGTTGAGGCCTCTGGCTTCGAGCGCCTCTGCGACCTGCTGCAACCCCTCGTAATACATCGAGAGGTCAAAAAGGTCGCGGGTGGGGTAATTTCTGCGCCGGGTGGAGAGCAGGGTCATGAGTTTGCGCCCATGAAAAGTCTCCATGGGATTGCCCGGATTTTCGTCAATGAGGGGGATGCGGGCCTCTTCCCCGAGTTTCAGCAGGTGTGCGGCGGCCCCTTCTCTGGGAATCAGGATGGCCATTTCGCTGGCGTCCATTCCGCCCAGCAGGGCTTCTTTCACCTGCGCAACCACCTGACGGGCTTCACGGGTGACGTTGGGGCAGGTGTGCACCGTGAACATGGGCAGGTTGCGGTAAGAGAGTTTTTGCACCGAGGCTTGCAGGTACTGGGCCTGACTTTCCACTTCTTTTTCGTTCAGGCGGGTCTGGTACGGAAATGGGGCCGACACAGGAAGGGTGACCAAAAGGCTTCTGGAGGTCATGGACAGGGCACGGATCAGGCGAAGCTCTGAAGGGTTGAATTCGCTGTACCCATCAATCAAAAGGTGCTGGGGCCTGATGGACCATTTCAGGCCCCCTTCCAGCAGTTCGCTGGCCCGGTCTCTGGCATCATCGAGGTCCATCAGGTGGCGGGTCTTCAACTCTTCCTGATAGCGTCGGAGCAGTGCAAGCAGGTGTTTGCCCTGAGCGCCCATTTTCCGGGCGTCCATTTTGCTGGTCATGCCCTGACGTTTCAGGTCTGCAATGGCGTTGGAGTACAGGGCAGCTTCGCCGGGGGTAGGGTAATCTTTGCGGTCTGCCATGAGCAGGCGTCCCATCAGGGCCACTTTGCCGGGAATGCTCAGGAAGGTTCTGTCGTTGCCCCCCTGTTCCAGAATTTCATAGGTCAGGGTTTGCAGGTCGGTGATGCGGACGTTCAGGGTGGGCTGGGCTGCCAGACGTTTCAGGAGGTCTTGCCTCTGGTGCGGCAAACAGCAGAGGGTGACCCCCTCTTTGGACTGTTTCCATGCGTGCTGGAGCAGGGCGGTGGTTTTTCCACTGCCTGCCGGTCCTGCCACAATCCGCCTCATCCCCTTACTCTATTAAATCCCCCCGAGGGCTGGATGATAGCTGCTGAAGATGCGAGCACAAGTGACAACTTGATCTGTTATAAACATAATGATATGGTCTTGATATGTTTTTTGGACGGTTTTTTGAAGCAGACCCGGGCATTTCAAATCCACACCCTGCAAATGCGTGTACACTGTTTGGAGTGGTACTGGAGAACTCCATCGAAGAATTCATCGAACGTTTCCGCACAGATGCTGCCTCTGGCAACCTGTATCCGCAACCGGAAGGAAGCGTGTTGCTCGAATTTGTGGCGGCTGGACAGGTGGTCTACCTGTTCGACCGCACCGGCCCTTACACCGCCAAACCCGGTCCTGCACGCGTGATCGTGCACCCGGTCCTGAAAACCTTCAGCCCGAGCGAAATTCAGGAAGAATCTCTGGTGGTCACCCAGATTTCCGCTCTGGAAGGGGTGGGCAAAATCACCCGCACCGAAAAAGGCTTCCTGATTGTGCAGGCCAAAATGCCTCTGGTGTGCGGCCTGCTCGACCACGAACAACCAGACCTGAAACCCGGAGACTGGATTCGCTTTGAAACCCGTCCTCCCACCCACGGCTTTTACCTGGTGAAATGAGCATCAGCACCCCAACCAAACAATTTGTCACGGTGGTCTTCATGGATCTGGTGGGCTCCACGGCTCTGGCCCAGCGCATGACGCTGGAACAGTACGGTGAACTCATGAGTGAAGTCCTGCAAGTGGGGTACCTCAGGGTGGCCCTGTTTGGAGGCCGGGTGCTGCAACATCAGGGGGACGCTCTGGTCTGCCTCTTTGATGGAAACAAAGTCGAAAGTGCCCTCAGGCTTGCACAGGAATGCCACAAACGCATCCACGAAATTGGCGCAGCCCAGAGGGTTGGCGCACATCTGCAACTGCGCATCGGGGTGGCCACCGGAGAGGTGCTCTCACTGAATGCCGGGGTGACTCTGGCGGTGTATGGGCTTCCGGTGAACATGAGCCGGAGGTTGTGCTCCAGAGCCGAACCGGACATGACCCTGGTGTGTGAACGCACCTATCAGGGCTCTCCACCTGAAGCGGTGTTCTCAGAATTTGATGGGGCTTCCCTGAAAGATTTTGCCCGCGAGAACGTTTACCAGTTCCACTGGGTGTGAGAAGGTCTCTGGGCCTTTCAGCGAAATTAAACCCATCTTTAACTTTGCTTCACAACCCCTGAAAAGTTCTCATAAATGAAAGAAATTTTAGAATTGGGACTCGCGTTCTCATGAGTGCCACCCTATACTGAACTCATGGAACGCAAACCCCTGGTCCTCGTGATCGAAGACGAAAAAGACATCGCACGCTTCATTGAACTTGAGCTCGCCGCAGAGGGTTACGCCACCGAAGTCGCCTTCGACGGAGTGACCGGGCTGTCCAAATTCCGTGAAGTCAACCCCGACCTGGTGATCCTTGACCTGATGCTCCCCGTGCTGGACGGTCTCGAAGTGGCCCGCCGCATCCGCAAAACCAGCAACACTCCCATCCTGATCCTGACCGCCAAAGACAGCATTCAGGACAAGGTGGAAGGGCTGGATGCCGGCGCAGACGATTACCTGATCAAACCCTTCTCCATTGAAGAATTGCTCGCTCGGGTGCGTGCCCACCTGCGCCGCGTGAACCCCGCTGTGACCGGCGAAGTGCGTGTGGCCGACCTGGTGATGAACCTTGACGGACGTGAAATCTTCCGTGGAGGCCGCCGCGTTGAGCTTTCTGCCAAAGAATTCGAATTGCTCGAACTGCTGGCCCGCAACCCTGGCAAAGTCTTCTCCCGTTTTGAAATCGAAGAGAAAGTCTGGCCCGAGTACACCGGTGGCAGCAACGTCGTGGACGTGTACATCGGCTACCTGCGTCGCAAACTGGAAGAAGGCGGAGAACGCCGCCTGATCCACACCGTGCGTGGCGTAGGCTACGTGCTGCGCGAAGAATAAGCAAACAGAGAACATTCAGGCGTCCTTCGGGGCGCTTTTTCTTTGCAGAGGGCCCAGAGCATCCCTGCAATACGTGCAAGAAGTTTGTTAAGGGAATTGTAGGGGCGAGGCGTGACTCGCCCTGCATCGCTTCAGCCAAAGCCTTTTTGCCCTCGGCTCTGGGCCCTCTGCCCTCGGCCTTTCTGCCTTCTGCCCTTTCTCAGCCATTCGATGTCCCTTCCCTCATCAAAACCCCTAAACTGGATTCAGAATGACTTTACGCTGGCGACTCACCCTGCTTTACACCACCGCAATGGGCTTGATCCTGAGTTTCATCATGGTGATGGTGTTCACCGTCATGACCCGCATCATTGAAACCAACATCCAGAACGATTTGAAAAGGGGGGTCAACCAGCTGGTGTCCATCCAGAGAAACACCGAAACCTATGCCATTGGAAACAGAATTCCATGGGAGTTGTTTCCTGATCTCTATGGACAGTTGGATTCTTATTTGCTTTATCCGGACACCAATTTGCTCACCTTGCAGGGCAAAGACCTGATTCCTCAACACATCGAACACAGCACCAGTCTGGTCACCCTGCTGGGAGATGGCCTCAACAGCCTGGAATTCCAACCCCCAGACTATTCCCGCATGGTCCGGGCAGGTCAGAACAATGAAGTGGTGTTCACCAGTCTGGAAATCAAAAACGTCAACAAGGAGAACCGTCATCTGGAAGTGATTTCGGTGATGGTGCAGATCTCCAATCCCAACTTTCCGATCTATCAGGGCATCTTGCACCTCGCCCGGGACACCACCGAAATTCAGGATGTGTTCCGGGCCCTGAAAACCGTGCTGTTTTTTGTGACCCTGCTGGCCATTGTTGGCATGGGTTTCACCATTTATGGGGTTTCTGCACGGGCACTCAAGCCGTTGCGTTACGTGCAGGCAGCAGCAGAAACCATCACCGAAAAGAACCTCAGTTCAAGGGTTCCGGTGCCCAACACCCACGATGAAGTGGAATCTCTGGCCTCCACCATCAATGAAGCGCTTGCCCGTCTGGAGAAATCTTTCGAGATGCAAAGGCGCTTCACCAGCGATGCCAGCCACGAACTGCGCACCCCCGTCACCGCCATTGGGGGACATGCAGGTTACCTGCTGAGGCGCACCAACCCGAGCCCCCAGCAGACCGAAAGCCTGACCATCATCAAAAACGAATCCGAGCGCCTCTCGCACCTGATCCAGAGCCTTCTGGAGCTGGCCCGTGCCGATGCAGGAAGCGTCAACATGAACCTGCAACCGATGCTGGCCCTGCCTTTCATGGAAGACTTGCAACGCGAAATGAAGCCGATCCTCGGGCAGGCAGAATTGCTGGTGGAGGGACAGGAATTTGCCTTCATGGCCGATCCTTCACGCATGAAACAGGTGATGATCAACCTGATCAGCAACGCCCTGAAAGCCGGATCCACCCGCATCATCCTGCAAGGCAAACTGGAAAACAAAGAGGTGCATTTCATGGTGCAGGACAACGGTCCAGGCATCGCAGAAGAACACCTCACCAAACTGTTTGACCGTTTCTACCGGGTTCAGGAGTCCCGCAATCGGGATGAAGGGGGCAGCGGACTGGGCCTCTCGATTGTGAAGACCATCATCGATGCCCATCAGGGACGGGTGTGGTTCGCGTCCAGAGTGGGAGAAGGCACCACCGTGCATGTGGTTCTTCCGTACCGCGAAGTGGTGACAGAAGAATGAAGCCCTCCAGAGGGTTTCATTTTGGGTTTAAAAGATCAGGGATACTGAAGACTTAAGGAGGCACCATGCGAGTGCTGTTGCTGGAAGACGATGAACGCATCCGTTCCCCTCTGGCCCGTTACCTGCGGGAAGAAGGCTATGCCGTGGATGAAGCCCGCGATGCCACCACGGCCCAGACCCTGATCGGTCTTTACCCTTTCGATGTGATGATCGCAGACATCCGCCTCCCAGAGGGACCGGACGCTGGCTTTGAACTGGTGCGCAAAATCCGGGCCGAAGAACACAGCTTTCCGATCCTGTTCCTGAGCGCCAGAGACAGCCTGCAAGACAAACTGCACGGGCTGCAACTCGGGGGGGACGATTATCTGGTCAAGCCTTTTCATTTGCAAGAGGTGACGGCTCGCATCCGGGCCATCTTGAGGCGCGGCAAAACCCTGACCCCTCAGGAAACGGTGTTTCAGGATTTGCGGTTTGACTGGGCCAACCGCCGTTTCTTCAAAGGCACCGAAGAAGTGCACCTGACCGGCAAAGAAATGGGTCTGCTGGAACTGCTCAGCAGCCATCCGGGACGGCTTTTCACCCGAGAAGAAATTGTGGACCGCGTGTGGGACTCGTCTTTTGATGCCGAAACCAACGTGATTGATGTGTATGTGCGCAACCTGCGTCGCAAACTGGGCGATGGCATCGTCGAAACGGTGCGTGGTGTGGGCTACCGTTTTCCCACCGTTTAAAGAGGAGGTCCTGTGAACCTGCAAACCCGCCTCTCCCTGTGGGTCGGAGGGGTGCTTTTTCTGGCTCTGGGCACCCTGAGCTTGCTGTCCGGGATTGTGTTGTATCAGGTGCGCCTCTCGGACATGAATCAGGAGTTGCGCGACCAGTCCCAACTGGTCATGAACTCCGCCAAAGTCTATGAAGGCAGCAACATCCCCAATGTGGTGCTGGAAACCTTGGCCTCGGGTTCAGAGTTTGTGGATGCCCGCATCGAGAAAAACGGCCACATCATCTGGGAAAGCGACTTCCGCACCATGCCCGAGGCGATCACCGCTGGATTCAGCAACCTCGGGGGGTGGCACATGTACCGGATCCGCAGCGCTGAATTTGAAGTGGTGGTGGGCAGGCCCCTGAAGTCTTTGCAGGAAACCCTGCAATCCTATGCAATCATCAGCGTGCCCCTGACCCTGTTGATGTCCCTCATTGGTGCACTCGGGTCCGGGTGGGTGCTCGGGCAGAACCTGAAACCCCTGCACAACCTGACCACCCGCATCCAGAAACTGGACCGCCCCGAGCCCATCCCGGAAACCAGCCGTCCAGACGAGGTGGGCATGCTGGCCAGAGCCCTTTCGGAAAGCCTGCAAACCCTGCAACGCACCCGCAAAACCGAACTGGAATTTCTGCGGGTCGCCAGCCATGAGCTGCGCACCCCACTGACCGCCTTGAAAGCCGAACTGGAATACACCCTGTCCAAACCCCGAGACCTGCAGGTGTATGAAACGGCCCTGCGCACCCTCCACCGCAACACCGAACATCTGGAACGACTGGCGGTGAACCTGCTCACCCTGACCCGCTTGCAGGGCAGTCAGGTGGAATTTCAGCAGGTGGATTTGTGGGAGGTGACCGGAACGGTGATCGACCGGATGGTGCCCCTCGCCCTGAAGAAGAACCTGTCTCTGGAATTTGATGGGGCACCCACCACCGTACAGGGAGACAGCATCGCTCTGAGCCGATTGGTGGAAAATCTGGTGTTCAACGCCATCCGCTACACCCAGAACGGCGAAATCCATGTGAAGGTTTCCGAGCACACCCTGACCGTGCAGGATCAGGGACAGGGCTTCCCACAGGAATTGATTGACAACCACGAAACCGAAACGGTCAGCATGGAAGGGTTTGGCATCGGCATGAAGGTGGTTCGCAGCATCTGCGAACTGCATCAGGCCAGACTGCATCTGGAAAACACCCTGAGGGGGGCCAGAGTGGTGATTGTATTTCCAAGTTAAACGCAAAGTCGCTGTTCGGGCGATGTCAACAGAGAGAGCCATCAGCAATCAGCCGTCAGCGGTCAGCCAGAAAAAAAATCTGCTTCTGACCCTTTGAGATTGCAAAACCTGAGTGGGGATTTGACATTTGATCTTTTTATCTTGCTGTTCCCTACAGCCCAAGCCTCTGGATGGACTTTTCGCTGAAGGCTGAGGGCTGACCGCTGAACGCTTTCTCAAATGACATGCCAGAGAACAGACTTGCATTGACCGTGATTGTGTTCCCTTCGTGAAGCCTGTTATCCCGTACAATGGGTCAGGTTGACATGCAGGACACACACGAGAAAGAACACTCTGGCAATTTTTACCGGCTGAAACGGCAGCTGGAAAGACAGGTGGCGCAGGCCATCACCGACTACGGCATGATCGATGACGGAGACACCGTGCTGGTGTGCCTCTCTGGAGGCAAAGACTCCTACACCATGCTGGACACCCTGATGGAACTGCAAAAACGGGCCCCCATCGACTTCAAACTGGTCGCCATGAACCTCGACCAGAAACAGCCCGGTTTTCCCAGCCACATCCTGCCCGAGTACCTGAAAAACCTCGGGGTGGACCACCACATCCTCGAACAGGACACCTACAGTGTGGTCAAAGAAAAAATCCCCGAAGGCAAAACCATGTGCAGCCTGTGCTCCAGGTTGCGCCGTGGGGCCATCTATACCTTTGCCAAAGAAATCGGGGCCAACAAAATCGCTCTGGGTCACCACCGGGACGACATCCTCGAAACCTTCTTCATGAACATGTTCTTTGGAAGCCGCCTGAAGGCCATGCCACCCAAACTGGTCTCCGACGACGGTCAGAACGTGGTGATCCGTCCTCTGGCCTACTGCACGGAAAGGGACATCGAGCGTTATGCCCGAGCACGCGAATTTCCGATCATTCCCTGCAACCTGTGTGGTTCTCAGGAAAACCTGCAACGCCGCATTGTTGGCGAAATGCTGGAAAGCTGGGAACGCCAGAGTCCGGGCCGTTTGAACAACATCTTCCGTGCCCTCAGCCATGTGAGCGCCAGCCACCTGCTGGACCCCAACCTCTTTGATTTCCTGGGCCTCACCAGAGACACCGTGGTGGAAGAGGGAGACATCGCCTTTGACCAGCAGGACTTCAAGCCCGAGAGGTTTGAGGACCAGCTTGAAGAATTGCCGTTGATCTGAAAGATTGCCGAGGGCCCAGAGCAGAAAAGGACAGGCATTTCATGGCTCGCAAAAGATGGAGCGATGAAAAACCAGAAACAGAGGAACCCTTGTGAGGTTCCTCTTTGACATTTCCGACTGGAGAAAAAACCTGAAGCCCGAAGGTCAGTCTTTGGCCCTTTGCCCTCGGCTCTGGGCCCTCGGCATCATTTGATGTTGCCGTTCAAACCATCAGGGTAGAAGCCACCTTTGCCCACATTCCCGAGGTACACGATGCGCAACACTTCTGCGGTGGTGCGTGCGTAGGCAATGGCGTTTTCATCAGCAGCCACAATGTTGGCCTTGCCGTTTTTGGTGATGCCTTCGTCTTTGCCACCGCCCACTTTGCCACGCAGGGCAGAAATGGCTGCGATGATTTGCTCGACTTTCAGGCCGTAAGCCATCTGGTCCTTGTTGGCGTACAGGTAAGTCCGCACTTCTCCGGCGTGGTAGGCTTCCACGGCCAGAATGCCGGCTGCAGCTTGCAGGATTTTGGGATCGGTGATCAGGGTGGCTGCGCCGTTGTAGGCGGTCACGCCCACATCCTCGAACACGAAAGCCCCGTGCATGAAGGTCAGGTCGTTGGCGTAAGCATCAAAATCCTTGATGGCTCCATTGCTGGCTGCACTGGCAGCTGCCGTGAAAGCTGCCCCGATGTCGATTTTGGGACGGGCCACAGGTTTGCCCCCCAGAGCGATGATGGTGGCCCGCAGGGCACGCACGTGGGCTTCTTCGTCCATGGCGATTTCCTCGGCGTACTGGCGCACCCGGTCGTCGGTGAAGTTCACTTTGCGCCCCCCCACAGAAGCAGGTCCGCCACCAGAGTCGGCTGCACTGAGACCACGGCCAAATGCAGCCCAGAGGTAGAACTCCGCTTCGAGGTATTCGAGGTTCAGTGCGAAGTTGAGCACATCGATGTCGATGTTGGGCTTGTTGGGCGCAGCCACCACAGCGCAAGAACCAAGCATGGCTCCTGCACCCACGAGACCGAGGCTTCCCAGAAACTGACGGCGGTTGGTTTTGTTTTCGCTCATGACAATGACCTCCTGAAGGACCGGAAGTGGGCTTCCGTCCAGAGAAATGGGACCTTGAATTTTGAGGTGGTTTGGATCCTCAACTGTTCATTTGCATGAAAGAACAGATTGGATGCATCGGATGCTCTGGCAGACCTTAATGTTTGATGGTGCGTGGTTTTTTCTCTGCCATGCGTGAGAACAGAATCCCCAGTTCGAACAGCAGGTACAGGGGCACTGCCATCAACGTGAGGTTGAAAGGGTCTGCGGTGGGCGTGATGATCGCCGAAACCACCGTCAGACCAATGAAGGCGTACTTGCGGATGCCAGAGAGCATCTGGCTGTTCACCAGACCCACTTTGGTCAGCAGGAAAATGGTCAGGGGCAACTCGAAGACCAGACCAAAAGTGGCCAGATACGTCACCATCTGGCCGATGTACTGACCAATGGAAAGCAGATTGGTGATCCCTCCCAGAAAACCCAGCAAAAACGGCAGGGCAGCCGGCAAAATCACCTTGTAGCAAAAATACACGCCCAGAGCAAAAGACAGCCCCAGACCCAGCACAAACGGTGCGCCCCACTTGCGTTCTTCATGGGTCAGACCGGGGGCCACAAAAGCCCAGATCTGGTAGACCAGAAAAGGCAGGGCCACCACCAGACCACCAAACGCAGACAGTTGCAGGGCTGTGATGAGGGGTTCCGTGACCGAAAGGGTCACGATTTCCACGCTGTGTCCGGCCTGAATGTGTCCGTTCAGAGGGCCTTTGAGCACCTCCATCAGCTGATCGCGGTAGGTGTAGGCCAGAGCCGACCCGGCCGTCCAGAAGCCCAGACCGTAAATCAAACGCAGCCGCAACTCTTCAAGGTGGTCCAGCAACGGGGCTTCCTTGAAAGGGGTCGTCTGCATGGACGCAGGCTGCATGTCAGCTGGCTTTCACTTTCTCTGGAGCAGGCTCGGGGTCTTTCAGGGAATCCGAAAGGTCGTCCTGCAAACTGCGCGTCCCTTTCTTGAATTCACGGATGCCCTGCCCGAGGCTTTTGCCCAGTTCAGGGAGCTTCTTGGGCCCGAAGACCAGCAGGGCCAGCACGAGAATCATGATGATTTCTGGAAATCCTAGGTTCATGGGGTCCTCCTTGCGAAACAGGCACAGCGAAGCAAAGGTGTTTCGTCTTGGAGGCTTATTTGCACAGGATCTGGATTTGGATGCATCGGGGTCTGGAGCGGCTGGATTTGACCAGAGCCGAGAGCCGAGAGCCGAGAGCCGAGAGCCGAGAGCCGAGAGCCGAGAGCCGAGAGCCGAGAGCCGAGAGCCGAGAGCCGAGAGCATCGTGTGATACGTGGCAGAGATGGTCAAGGGAAATTGTAGGGGCGAGGCATGCTTCGCCCTGTATTGCTGATGCCAGAGCTTTCCATTGCCCTCGGCCCTGTGCCCTCGGCTCTCGGCATTCACAACCGTTCCCCAAATCACAATTTCACCAAACCCCCATCTTTTGGTATCCATTGCATCCAAAACCCCTGAA
>NZ_JQKG01000070.1 GCF_000745915.1 Deinococcus misasensis DSM 22328 | reverse complement strand
CCAGGTTTTGGGGGCGCTCTTGTAGCCGTATTTTTGCAGCAGGTCGGTGCGGTAGTACAGCAGGCCTGCGTCGGTGAACCAGGGGAGGGCCACCAGTTTGTTGCCGACGGTGTTGGCTTCGATGATGGCGGGGAAGTGGTCGTCGACTTCACCGGCGGGCACTTTGCCTTTCAGGTCGACGAAGTGCTGGTAGAGGATGCCGGGCCAGACCACGTCAATCTGGTAGACGTCGATGGTGTCGCTCTTGGCGGCGAGTTGTTGCTGGTAGAGGGCGAGGCGGTCGTTGGTGAGGTTGGGGCTTTCGAAGACTTTGACGGTGTTTCCGGTCTTCTTGGCCCATGCGGCCACCCCGCTTTTGCACATTTCCAGTTCCTGTCCGACTGCGCCACACGCAATCGTCAGGGTGACGCCTTGTGCTCCGGCTTGACCCATGGCCAGTGCCAGGGAAGCGATTCCAATCAGGGGCATCCACTTTTTCATGCTCTCTCCTCCTTCAGGTGAGCAAAGCAACCACAGGCATTTCATGCGGCAGCGAAATCCGGTGGTGGGTTTGAATTGCAGCTTTGTTCACCGACCATATTAACACCACCCTGCCCATCCGTCAATTGAGAATTCATCGTCCTGCAGCCAAAAGAAATCGTTTTCAATGCGTCTTAGATGCACTTTTTCGCCTGTGTTTCAGAGCCCATTCAGCCGTTTGAACAAACCTCTCAAAATTCATACCAAAAAGCACCCAGACAAACAAAAAGTGGCCTCTGGGGGCCACTGACTGGACTGGGGTTCAGCGAGCAAAAGGACTCACTCTGGATGCTTGGCACTCAATTCCAGAAAAGCCTTCAGCATGGCACGGTACTGGGCCAGAAACTGGGCTTTTTCGGATTTGACCTGCTCCAGACCGGTTTGCATTTCCTGCACCCTGGAGTGTGCTTCAGAGAACATGCGGTCGCGTTCCAGGTTGGCTTCACGCAAAAGCTCATCGGCACGTTTGCGGGCCTGATCCAGAGTGGCCTGTGCATCACGCTCGGCCTGCTCACGGATGGCTTCGGCTTCGCGCTTGATGATTTCGGCTTCACGCTGGGCGTTTTCTTTCATCTGGTGGGCAATCTGACCGGCAGAAATCACCGCACGTTTGAGGTCTTCTTCTCCAGAGCGCAACTGTCCGAGTTGCACTTCAAGCTGGTGGATGCGGGTTTGCAACTCGTTGGCATTGACCAGCATCTGCTCGTATTCGTTGGAGAGGTTTTCCAGAAACTGCTTGACTTCCTTGCGGTTGTAGCCGCTGACGGCACCCGAGAACTCCTGACTGCGAATGTCGAAAGGTGTGATGTTCATAAAAAGATGGCACTCCCTATCCGGATGAGCGTAGAACCGGCCTCGATGGCAAGGTGATAATCATCACTCATGCCCATGCTCAACTCCCTGAGTTCCAGTCTGGCGTTCAGGGCTGAAACCTGCTGAAAGATGTGTCTGGCTGCCTCGGGTTGGTCGTAGGGGGCCATCACCATCAGCCCTTCTACGGTCAGTCCCAATTCCCGGGTGGTTTTCAGCAGAGCTGCAACGTCTTCGGGTGGACAACCGTGCTTTTGCACCTCACCATTATGCACCTGAATCAGCAGTTTGGGTGATCTCCCCCATTTGTCAGCGTATCGGGCAAGTTCGGTGGCCTGTTCTGCCGTTTCAAGGGTGTGGATGGTGTGCACCTGAGAAAGGTATTTGATCTTGTTGCTCTGGATCGGCCCAATGAAGTGCCATTCCAAGTGTGGATCAGGCAGCAACTTGATTTTGTCGCGCAATTCCTGACCTCGGTTTTCAGCCAGCCTGAAATGTTCAAACTTCAGGACTTTCTCCTGAATGGCTTCTACAGGCTGTCCTTTGCTGACCGCAATCAGACGCACCTCTTCAGGGTTGCGCCCGGCTTCTCTGGCACAACGCTCAATGTCTTGCAGCAGGATGGGAAGTTGCATCCAGAACCTCCTGACCAGAGGACTTTGTGACCCAATCCGGGAAAAAGTTCAACACATGGGATCGGCGCATAAAAGCAGTCTACACCAGCTCCAGAAATCCTTTGAACCAAATGGGGTCGGGGAACACAGCCAACCTGCTTGCTGATGATTTTCATTTTAAAACGTCTATTCTGCTATAAGCGGGAGAGGTTGTCCTGAATGTCCTGTGTGGACAGACAACACAAAGTTAAGCTTTTGATGAAGTGAAACCCTCCCCCATCAGGCCCACCCATTCACGCTTCTCACTGCCCCTTTCAGGAATAGTAGAGAAATACGGAGGAAGCATGCGTAAAAGACTGGCACTCACTCTGGCCCTGCTCAGCGTTCCAGCACTGGCACAACAGCAAGGCACTTTAAGTGAAATTCGTGTACAAGGGGCAGACGACCTGCTCAGCAGCCTGATCAAAATTGAGTTGCCATTCCTGATTGGAGACCCGGTGGGACGGGTGGACCCCAAACTCGCCGAGCTGACTGTGGAAGGTCTGGGCTTTTTCAAAAGTGTGGAAGCCCGACTGATCGAAGAAAATGGACAGGCGGTTCTGGTGATTCAGGTGGAACCCAACCCAACCATCACCCAGCTTGAAATCAAAGGAAACACTGCGGTACAAACCCAGCAGATTCAAGCTTTGCTGGAAAACCGACTGAACATCTCTGCAGGCACCACCCTGAACACCTTGCGCGTGGATCAATCCAGACAGTTGCTCTCGGAAGGTTACCGTTCTGCAGGATTCCCCTTTGCCCCCAAAGTGCAAACCGATCTGATTGCAGAAGCAGATGGGGTCAAACTGGTTTACACCATCGACGAAACCGCACCTCTGGAAAATGTGACGGTCTCGGGCAACACACTGGTCACACAGGAAGAATTGCAAGAGGCTGTGGCTCCACTGGTGCAAGCCAAAACCTTCACCATGCAGACCTATCAGCAGGTGTTGCAGAACATTGGTGCACTGTATGCCCGCAAAGGATATCAGGGCAGTGGACCGGTACCCTCTGGGGCAGAACTCGCAGGCAATGTGCTGAACATTCCCGTGCGTGAGCTGAAAATCGGCAGTGTAGATACCAGCAGTCTGGGTGAAGGGGTCACCCTGAGCAGCAAACCTGGCGATTTTTTGAACACCAACCTGTTGCTGGACGATGTGCGGGCACAGGGCAACCGGCTCGGCAAATACATCAGTGTGGAATACACACCAGACCCCCAGGATCCCACCCTGGTCAATGTGTCTTTCGTGCTGACCGATCAGGCCACAGGAAAGATCGACAAAATCGTCATCAACAACGAAACCGCACTGACGGAAGAAGAGTTGCGTCCCCTGTTGCGCTTGAAAAGCGGTGACATGTTCAACCTTGAATTGGCCCAGAGCGATTATCTGGCCATGCAAAGGGCTTACCGCGAAAAAGGCTACGAACTGGTGACCCAACCCAACCCCATCGATTTTGATGGAACCACCCTGACTTTCAACCTGCGCGAACTCAAGATTGCAGGCTATGAGCTGGAGTGGACGGGTGAGCACCGCAGTCAAGAACGCTTGATTCTGCGTGAATTGCCACCAGCAGGCAGCGCTTTCAACAAAGACATCTTCAACAAGAGTCTGGAGCGCTTGATCCGCACCGGTTATGTGGCTCCTCCTCAGGTGCTCACCAAAGTGAATCCAGAGGATCCCAATGGTGCCATTTTCGTTCTGAAGCTCACGGAAAACAGCAACCGCTACTTCAGCCCTGCCATTGAATACAACAGTTTGGGCAGTGGCTGGACGGGCAGTGTGGCTTATGAAGACAACAACTTCTTTGGCACCGGACACAGTGCCTCTGCACAAATCAGTGCCAACCTCAACGAAGCCAACCAGCCTTTCAATGCCCAGATTGGTTATTCCATTCCCTGGTTGGATTTTGATTTCCTGGACTTTGCCACGGTACCCACCAGTGCATCGTTGAACGTTTACAGTGTGATCACCCCCAACCTGTCCATCAAAAAGCCTGTGCCAGGCAGCACCGATACCGAAGACACTGGAAGACAGTACTCTGAACGCTCCACAGGTTTCAGTGTGAATGTGGGCCGTCCCCTGACCCCAGAACTGCGCCTTTCTCTGGGCTACAGCATGGAGTGGACCCAGGCGTATCTGGAAAGACGTGCTCAGGGTGAAGCAGGATTGCCAGACAACGATCCTGATTTGCTGGCCAGTTTCCCACCCAACGGCCAGAACAGTCAGGTCTACAGCAACCTCAGTTTTGACAACAGCAATTTTCCAGAATTCCCCAGTTCAGGCTTCAGGGCCACTGCAGGGGTTTCTTATGGTTTCGGTTATGTGGGCAGCGACCGGTTGAACTGGTGGCAGATCACCGGAGGAGGCCGCAGCTACTTTGGTTTCGGCAACAAACTGGACAATGGCTTCGATCAATTTGCCGTGGCCCTGCGGGCCAATGCAGGGACCATTCTCGGAAATGCTCCCGCCTCCCGCACATTCATCATTGGGGGCAGTGAACCTTCTGATCGTTTCACTTTGCGTGGATACGACAACAAAGCCTTCACAGGATCAAATTTCTACACAGCCAGTGCCGAATTCCGCTACAACACAGGCATCTCTACAGGCTTCTCACAAGGGTTGTACGCTGTGGCCTTTCTGGATGCTGGCGATGCATGGAGCAAATCCAATGAACTCAATGCCAACCTGGGTTACGGCGTTGGCGTTCAACTCAACCTCGGGACCAGCAGTTTCTTGCTGCCTGCCATCCGACTGGATTATGGTTTCAGTCCCACCAACCCCAGAGGCAAACTGCATTTCCGTCTTGGTTCCTTCTTCTGAACTTGCCTTTCCAAAAAAACATCCTCCTGTCCGGAGGATGTTTTTTCATCCAGAATTCAACCAAAATTCAACGCAAGATGCGAGGGTACAACACCACTTTGCTTCCCGGTTTGATGTCAGAACGTGACACCATGGCAACCAGCACAGAACCTTTGAGGTTCTTCAGGCTGTTGACCATGTTGACAGTATCGGTGGTGCTCAGACCGCCCGGCAGGTTTTCCAGAGGAATCCCCTGCTCATGAAGGGTTTTGATGGTGTCCAGAGCAAGGGTTTGCAGGAACTGGGTGAGCTCCCGGTTGGTTTTCACACCACTGGCACCCACACTGATCAATCGGGACCGGATGGGTTGCTCACTGGCGTAAAGCACTTTGTTTTCCACAATCTGCATGTCCACGCTGACCGGGAAGCCTTTGATCTGGTTGTTGGTGGCCCGGACCAGCACAAGCACATCTCCGTTCATGCCACGCAAACGCTGGGCCAGCAAAGACACCTGGTCCTCGCCAATCAGGACTGCATTGGGTTTGCCTCTGGCCCCTTTGGCAATGGCTTTGAGTTCCGCCTGACGAACCGCACGCTCCAGAGCATCTGACCCTTCTGAAGCGACAAAAATGCCCTGGAACACCAGATCACCTTTCTCGAAAATGGCATCCTGGGTTCGGCGGGCTTCCAGTTCGGTGCGTTGCTGGTCCAGACTGGCTTTCAATTGTGTGGATTCTGCACGCAACTGTCCCATCTCCTGATTCAGCTGCTTGAGAGAAGAACGCAATTGCGAATTGTCCTGCTTGAGCTCTTCAGACTCTTTGAGCAGTTGAGCCCGCAGGTACTGAAGCCCACTGAGTTCTGCCTGTGCAGTCTGACGGGCTTTCTTCAGGGTTTCGTTTTCTTTCTTCAGGTTGCGTTGCTCGTTGCGCAGGGCCTCAATGGTGGGGCTGATCTGCTTCACCTGCTGCTGGGCTTGCTGGTACTGCTGCAGGGCTTGCTGATATTGGCTCTGGACTTTCTGGAATTGGGCCCGTTCCTGATCGAGGTCTTTGACCATCTGCTCATAACTGGTTCGCAATTTTTGGTTCTGCTTGTCCAGATTGGTGCTTTTGACTTCCAGTTCACGGATGCTCTGTTCAAGGGTCTGCCCCTGTTTGAACAGTTCATCTGCCCGTCCATTGAGTTTCTGGTTCTGGGACTCCAGAGCCACCCGGTATTCTTTCAGTTCAGACACTTCTTGTTTCAAGCCATCGGCTTCTTTTTTGAGGCTGTCCCGGGCAGTGAGCGCTTCTGTGCGTTCTTTGCTGAGGCGAACCACATTTTGCTGGGTGTCTTCGAGGGCCACTTCCAGAGCAGCTTTGTTCTGTTTCAAAGGCTCAATTTGCAGTTTCAGCTCCTGCAACTCTTTGCGGTACTGTTCTGCCTTACTGATGGTGACAATGGCCTGTTGGTTGACCAGCGCAAATCCCAGCATGCTGAGAAAGCTGATTCCCATCCCCGTGGCCACAGCATAAATCAAAGCTGTGGTTTTGGGCCGCAAACCAAACAAACGGATGTGACGCCGCCCAACCCGTCTGGCCACGTTGTCTGCAACGTAGGCAATCAGACCGGCCAGCAGCACCACAAAAACGAGGAGCACCCAGAGCATACTGTCCTCCTCTCTTACACTTCGAAGTTTTCACCCAGGTAGTGACGGCGTGCACTGTCGTCACGTGCAAACTCTTCCGGGGTTCCCTGAAAGCGCACCTGCCCGTCGTACATCAGGTACACCCGGTCACAGAGGGCCATGGTTTCACGCACAGCATGGTCCGTGATGAACACCCCGAGGCCACGGCGTTCCCGCAGTTCTTTGACCAGACGCTGGATTTCCGCCACGGATTTGGGATCCACCCCTGTGAAAGGCTCATCCAGCAGGATGAAGTCAGGATCGGTGGTCAGGGCTCTGGCAATTTCCAGACGACGACGCTCACCACCCGAAAGCTGGTAGGCATAAGACTGGGCCAATTTGGTCAAACCAAATTCTTCCAGCAAAGCATCCGCACGGTTTTCCTGTTCCTGACGGGTCAGGTTCTGGAATTCCAGGATGGCCAGCAGGTTGTCTCTGGCGGTCATTTTGCGAAAAGCACTGGGCTCTTGTGGCAAATAACCCAGCCCTTTCTTGGCCCGATGGTGCATGGCAAGGCTGGTGATGTCTTCCCCTTTGAGGGTGATGCGTCCACCATTGGGGCGCACAAATCCCACCATCATGTAAAAAGTGGTGGTTTTCCCTGCCCCGTTTGGACCGAAAAGGGCCACAATTTCACCCCGTTTGATGTTGAGGTCCACTCCGCCCACCACAGTGCGTTTTCCGTAAGATTTATAAAGCCCTGAGGCCTTGAGTTCCAGAAGGTTCGATGATGTCATCAGTGTTCACGTTAGCATGCTGCAGGATGTGACCCATGAGCATAAAAAACCCCGCATCTCGCGGGGAGGAAAGGCCAAAAACGTTTACTGCAGGGTGCTCAGGAAAGCGTGCAAGTCCACAACTTGCTCGTCGCTGATCTGGCCTTCTGCAAAGCGGGGCATGCCAGGCTGAAGGGTTTTGCCATCAGGGGTTTTGCCTTCACGCAAGGTGACCTTCAGACCATCTGCGGTCCATTTGCTGACCACACCGGCCAGTTTGGGACCAAATCCACCTTCGCCATTGGCTCCGTGGCAACCCGCACAATTGTTGAAAACGGTTTTGCCATTTTCCACATTGCCACTGGCAGCCATTTCAGTGCCACCTTCAGCATTGTCTTCCTGGGTGCCCATGCTGTCAGCAGGGCCGGTATCGGGTTTGGACTGGTCGTTGGTGGGGTTGTCTGCAACCTGATCTTGAGGTTGATCGGCCTGAGCGTTGCCTTCGGTTTCACTTTCCTGTCCGGGGTCGGTGGCGTTGCCATCCAACTGGGGGGTGGTGCCAGCTTCACTGGCGGCATTGGCTTCTTCGGGACTGGGCAAGCCCTTGTCTCCTTCGTGCTTGCCTTCCATGTGGGCAGAGCCATCGTGGACACCCTGGTTGTACGCCACAATGCCCCCTCCCACCAAAAACACCATGAAAATGGCCATCTGCACAGCAAAACGGTTCATATGTCCTCCTAGGGCTGGTTGCCAGCCTGTATCGAGTTCTTAGGCTACATCATCTGGATGAAGCTTGTCATCCCAGAAGAAATACAACATTCGGCCTGCACTTTACTGTACGGAAGGCCACTCGGGACGCTTGTCCCTGTTCAATATACCGTGTATTTTGGCATTCGATTTTTGGGATTTGATTCAGTCCAGAGTCAGAATGGCCTGCATGGCCCGCAAGCACTCTTCCCTGTACTGCCCGAGGTCTGCATGGTCATCAAACAGGAACTGGATGGCCAGACCATCCAGAACCGCCCGCATCAGTTTGGCCTGCTCTGGGGTGCGGGCAATGCCCACTTTAAGCATGTCGGTGCTGTCAAACAGCATCTGGGTGAGCAACCGGAGTTCATAAACTTTGGTGCTGGCAGACAGGAAATCCAGATACACCGTATAAAAACGCCGGGTGTTGAGCAAACCATAAAACTGGTTTTCCACAAAAACCCTCAGGCGGTCTTCGGTGGTGTTCTGCTGCCGGATGGCCCGCATGGACGCCACAGCAATGGTTCGGACAAACCGCTTGAGCACCTCCTTGAACAGGCTTTCTTTGCTGCCAAAGTAATACACCAGAGTGCCTTTGGCCACCCCTGCTTGCTGGGCAATGTCCGCAAGGGTCACGCTGGCATAACCCCGCTGGTAGATGGCATGGTAGGCCGCCTGAATGATGTGGTTGCGGCGTTGCTTTTCAGCTCTGGGATTGACGGTTCTGGCCATGAAAGTTCCTGATCACGAAAAAAGCGGGGCAAAATCGCTTCTGCCCCGCCATGTTAGCACTTTTGCAAGACTGTCTTTTGCAGCACGTTACGGATTGGGCTTGCGCTCAAAGTTGGTGACCAGATAAGGCAGGGTGGTCTGGTTGTAACGGCCTTTTTCATCAAACCAGTACACATAACTGCCGTTGCTGTTTTCGGTTTCAGCCCGGGTCACTTTGCCCTGCACCATGCCATTGAAGATTTCTTTGCCATCGTAGCTGTACAGGGTGATGTACATTCTCGTGTTGGCAAAATCCAGCACCTGACGCCTGAGCTGGTTCTGGGTTTCCGAACGACAACCCACCAGAGCCAGAGCAAGCACAGCAAAAGCAACAATTGACTTCTTCATAAGCACCTCTACCTTCCTGTTACGCAGTCAGGACCTCAAAAGATCCCAAATGAACGTCACTCGGTGGGAGGGGTTTCTTCGGTCATGTCTCCAGCACCTTCACCCTCGGGGGCAGCAGGCACGTCCACACGGACCACTTCTTCGTTGAGCTCGACAGGCACTTTGGCCAGTTTGGCTTGCATGACCTTGTAAGCTGCACGTTGTTTGAGCCCTGAAGCCAGTTCGGCTTTGGCGTCTTCAAAAGGCAGCACTCCAGCTTCATTGCGACGGTCCACGATCAAAAGGTGCACGCCGAATTGGGTGGTCACCTGTTGCAGTTGACCCACAGGCCCCTCGAAGGAAGCCTTGTCAAACTCGGGAACGGTTTCGCCTTTGGAGAAGCAACCCAGTTCGCCTCCCTGTGCAGCACTGCCGGGATCCTGAGAGACTTCCTGAGCCACAGCAGCGAAAGCTTCACCTTTGTCCAGACGGTCTTTGACGGTGGCAGCAATCTCAGGGGTTTGCACCAGAATGTGCTTCACGCAAGCCTGAGCAGAACGGTTGAATTTGTCTTTGTCGAGGAGGTAGAGCATCTGCAGGGCGCTGTCGGAAATTTCAGCACGCTGGGAAAGGCTGTTGATCCAGTTCTGGGTGGCGATGTCACGGGCAATCAGTTCGCGCAGGAAAGCCTCATCGCGGATGCCCGCATCTTTGATGGCTTGCTGGTAAGCAGCATCATCCTGGAAGCCTGCTTTGACCTGCTGGATCTGGGCATCGATCACTGCAGGATCGGCACCAAAACCCATGCTGTTGGCCATGTCAGAAGCCACAATCTGCTGGACCACATCTTGCAGGATCTGCTCGCGGTAAGCATCGAAGTACTTGTAGTTCTCAGGGCTGGCAGGCATGCCTTGCTGGTTGAGCAAACGGCCAGCGTAAGCCTGGTATTCCACTTCAAATTCAGCGAGGGTCAGTTCTTCATCGCCATAGGTGGCAGCCACAGCATTGGGGTCCTGAGGGATGGCATCGGAAACAGCGGGGGTCTCGGGGGTGGCTGGAGCAGTTTCCTGTGCGAAGCCCAATCCTGCCATGGTCAGCATCAATGTGATCAGATGTTTTTTCATTTCATTCCACCTTATCAAAGAAAGATGAGCTTTGATAGCAGTTTTTGCACCAAAAGCAAGAACCGCTTCCAGAGCCCAAACCCAAGCGGTTCAAAAAACAAAAAAACCAATTGCAGCAGGAGTTCCAGCTTCACTGCCCCTGACACCAATGGTCTGGCTGCAGGGGATCAAGGGAATGAAGTGACATGAGGAATGCATGTGGTTTCTCTCACCGGGCTTTGCTAGACTCTGGGACGTGTCCAGTTTGCGTTTGATTGAAGCCCCCACCCGAGATGCCTACGACGAAATCGTCGCCACCCTCCCCTACACCAGCCCTTTGCAGGCGTGGGGATTTGGAGAGGCCAGAA
The DNA here is from genome assembly GCF_000745915.1 of Deinococcus misasensis DSM 22328. Taxonomy (NCBI): domain Bacteria; kingdom Thermotogati; phylum Deinococcota; class Deinococci; order Deinococcales; family Deinococcaceae; genus Deinococcus; species Deinococcus misasensis. Next base: position 6,400 of record NZ_JQKG01000070.1, on the reverse strand, counting down.
AAGTGCTCGGGCAGGAAGCCCATCGATTTCTGATTCAAAAAAATGGCCGGACTGTGGGGGCGATCCAGATCCTCCGCAAGCCTCTGGTGGCCGGATTCAGCCTGCTATACGTGCCCAGAGGTCCAGTTTTTGAAAACCCTGACGACCTGCTGGATTTGCCTGCAGCCATCAAAAAATTTGCGAAAGTCACCGATTTGACCGTCAAAATTGAGCCGCCCAAGCCCATCCCCAGCACTGAAGAGGAGCAGCAGGACATCCCTGACAGCCTCGGAATCTGGAAACGGGGCAAGGTCGAGCAGCCAGAGCACACCATCGCGGTGGATTTGCGTCTCCCTGAAGACCAACTGCTGAAAAACCTCCACCAGATGGCCCGCAGGAACGTCAAAACCGCCCAGAAGCTGGGCACCGTGGCAGGCCGTGACGACCATTTCGATGACTTCTGGCACATTTTTGAAGCCACCAACGAACGGGCCAAGCTTGGGCAGTATCCCAAAAAGTATTACACCACCATGCTCAGCGCCATGCAGGGCAAACACAGCGAGGCTTACATCGTGCTGGCCCGCCATGAAGGCAAAGCTCTGGCCGGAGGGTTTTTTGTGGCAGTGGGCAAAGGCACCTATTACCTGTACGGCGGTTCTGTGCGGGATGACCGTCTGACCCCCGAGGGGGAACCTTATAAAGATGTCAAAGCCCCCACAGCATTTTACTGGAATGCCATGCTGGACGCCAAAGCAAGAGGATATGAATTCTTTGATTTCTGGGGCATTCCGGCCAAACTCTCCGAAGACAAACACTCTTTTGGGGTGTTCAAAATGAAAGAGAACTTCGGTGGTTTCAAGCTCTGGTACCCTGCGTACGACCTGGACCTGAACCCGATGGCTCCAGCAGTGCGCAAGATGCTGGCCGCCCGCAAGCGCAGGATCAATTTGAAAATGCGTGGGACAGCGGAGGATGTGCTTTAAAAGAAGGCCAAGACAGAGCCGAGAGCCGAGAGCCGAGAGCCGAGAGCCGAGAGCATCGTGCCATGCGCAGAAAAAATGATCAAGAGGAATGTAGGGACGCAGCGGGCAAGTTTCACCACAAGTTGGTGAACTCTTCTGCACAAGACAGGGTGCTGCGTCCTGATTGCCAATGCAAAAGCTCAATTTGCCTTCTGTTTTCTGCCTTCTCCCTTCTGCTCGTCCCAGTGCCCTCGGCAACTTTGATAAAGTAAGTCCAGAATGAAGCCTGTCGCCCTCATCGGCCCACACCAGAATGAACTTCCTGAAATCCTCAGGCGCGTTTTTGAAGAGAGCCACCTGCAACTGCAACCCCACACCCTGCCCCAGACCCACCCGAGCAGCGTGCTGCAAAGCCTCTCCACCCTCGGGTATGCGGGAGGGCTGATCTCGGATGAGTTCAGCGAGTCGTATTTTCCTTACTGTGCCAGAGTGAGCGTGGAGGCCAGGCGGGTGGGACGCATTGACACCATCAGCAGTCTGGGTGGAGGGTTTGATGCCACCCACACCCTTGAGGACAGCCTGTTTCAGTGGATGGAACACAGCGGTTACCGCAGTGCCGGAGCCCGACTGATGGTGATTGGAGGCAACTTCAAAGCCAACACGGCCATCCAGCTCGGGCGTCTGGGGTTTGTGTCGGTGATGCTGGCTGCACAGAACATGTCCACGGCAGAAGAACTGCTGAAAGTGGTGCCCATCGGGATTGAAAAATACCCTCTGGTGGTGGGTGGTTACAGTTTTGCTTCTTTCATGGAGCAGCAGGATTTGCTGATCATCACCGAAGATGTCGGAAAACTGCGCTTTCAGCCATACCATCAGGTGATGGACCTCTCTGGCCTGTACGGCCAAGCGGTGCAGCAGGATGGGGCACACCTGTGGGACAACACCCAGCTTGAAGTGATCCGCCTGAGCCACCAGCTGAAATTCCTGACCGGACGCAACATCGCCCCGAGCCTGATCCAGTGGGCATGGCAGGCCCTCAAAGAAGGTTCCTGATGCAGCTTCGCTTGTTCACCTGTGAAGTGCTGTACTCAGGAATGGGCATCCCCAGAAGCCCTGGAGCCATTGTGTTGTCGGATGAACTGGTGGTGGCCACTGGAAGCCCCGAGGAATTGCAGCAGATGTACCCTCAGGCGGTGTTTGCAGGGCACCACAAAGTGATTGGGCCACAGGTCGCCAATGCCCACACCCATCTGGACCTCAGCACCATGCCCTTCATGGAGAAACCCTATACGGCATGGATTCAGGAAGTGATCCGCTTCTCCAGAAGTGGACAGCGCAATCTGGATGCAGCCCTTCAGGGCCTCTCAGAAATCGCCCCAAAACTGGGCGACATCGTCACCGAAGAAAGTGTGATGGAATTTCTGCTCCAGCAGGAGGGGCTGCAAGGGGTGGCTTACTGGGAGGTCATCGGCCTCAACCCAGAGCACGCCGACAAAATTTTTCAGGACACCACAGCCCGTCTGAGAAAATGGCGCAAAATGGAGCGCCCAAACGGCATGAAGGTGGGTCTCAGTCCCCACACACCCCATACGGTGTCTGGAAAACTGATGAAATTGCTGGCCCAGTTTGCACAGGCTGAGGGTTTCCCCATGCAAATCCATGTTGCAGAGCACCCTGCAGAACTGGAATTTCACACCACAGGCACTGGACCTCTGGCCGAATCCATCGAGGGGTTCTCTGGTCTGAAAACCCGTGAGATTCTGGGACACGACAATGGACCAACGGTGGTGGAACACCTCGATCTGCTGGGGGTTTTGCAGGCCAGACCCACCCTGATCCATGTGGTGAACGTCACGGAATCGGACATCCAACGGATTGCAGCAGCAGGATGCCCGGTGATCACCTGCCCGAGAAGCAACCATGCTCTGGAATGTGGCACCTTCCAGTGGCCCGTTTTTGCCCGTTATGGTGTGGAAATTGGCATTGGAACGGACAGCAAAGCCAGCGGTCAAACCCTGAACGTGCTGGATGAAATCCGTTTCGCACAGGAATTGTATGGCGAGGAGGTCCCTTTGCGTTCTCTGGTTCGGGCTGCCGTCAAGGGCAATTACCGGATTCTGGGGTTGCAAGTGCCGTTTTTGCGACGTGGTGAGCCAGTACAGAATGTGCATTTCTGGGAGTTTTAAAGAACGCAAAAGGCAGAAGGCAGAAGGCAGAAGGCAGAAGGCAGCTTTGACGCCCTCCTCTGCTAAATGGCCTATTTTCCACAACTCCTCTAGGCAGGTTAAACTGTGGGCGTATGTTAAGCTTCGAGCAAAAACTGCGCAATTACGCCGAAATTGCCGTGAAAATCGGCATCGGCCTGAAACCCGGCCAGCGTCTGCTGGTCCTCAGCCCTGTGGACACCGCCCCCCTTGCCCGTCTGGTGGTGGAAGAAGCTTACAAAGCCGGAGCCCGTCTGGTGGACGTGCTCTGGAGCGATGATGCGGTTCAACTCAGCCGGTTTGAACACTCCACCATCGACAACTTTGATGAAGTGTCGACGGTCAACATGAACATCCAGATGGAGTATGCCAAAAACGGCGATCCCATCCTTTCCATCCGGGCCACCGACCCCAGCCTGCTGAAACATCAGGATCCAGAGAAAGTCAGCAAGTACAATCTGGCCTTCAGCAAATCCCGCAAGCCTTACCTTGAACTGGTGCAGGTCAATGCCTTCTCCTGGACCCTGATCAGCGCACCCATCCAGAGCTGGGCCGCCTCCGTGTTCCCCGATGCCCCTGCAGAGGAACAACAGGACAAACTCTGGGACGCCATCTTCGCAGCCACCCGTTCCGATCTGGAAAACGGTCTGGAAGCCTGGCAGGAGCACATCAAGGCTCTGGCCCACCGTTCTGCGACCCTCAACAGCAAGAATTACACGGCACTCCACTTCAAGAGCGCTGCCACCGACCTGACTGTGGGCCTTCCAGAGGGTCACTATTGGGAAAGCGCTCAGAACCCCAACCGCAACGGAGACCTGTTCTGCGCCAACATCCCCACCGAAGAGGTGTTCACCCTGCCCCACCGCGAACGCGTGGATGGCACGGTGCGCAGCACCAAACCCCTCACCTACATGGGCCAACTGATGGACGGCTTTGAAATCACCTTCAAAGACGGTAAAGTGGTGGACTTCAAAGCCGAGCAAGGCGAAGAAACCCTGCGCAAACTGGTTTCCACCGACGAAGGAGCTGCACGCCTCGGAGAAGTGGCTCTGGTGCCCACCTCCAGCCCCATCAACCGTTCCGGCATTTTCTTCTACAACACCCTGTATGACGAAAACGCCGTGTGTCACATTGCTCTGGGCTCGGCCTACCGCCACAACATGCATGGTGGCGTGGACCTCACCACCGAGGAATTCAAAGCCAGAGGTGGCAATGAAAGCATCATCCACGTGGACTTCATGATCGGCAGCGACGACATGGACGTGGACGGCATCCTGCCTGACGGCACCCGTGAAGCGGTGATGCGTCAGGGCGAATTTGTGATCTGAACCCCACCTCGCTCGTTGCACTCGCTTTCCTCCCCTACAAACAGGGGAGGGTTTTTTCTCAATGCACTTTCCCCCTCAACCAAGGGGGAATTTTTCTTGGTGGAGCTTTTCAATCAAAAGTCCCCCTGAAATTCAGCAGGACAATGCAAGCGAAGCGAGCATGGGGAGTTACAGGTTTTACCAGACTTCTGCCTCAAGCCCGATGCCTTCCAGATCCATGCCAGAGACCCCAGCAAAGACGGTCTCCCCTTTTTGAGGGTGTTTCCAGTCGGGCAGGATGTCGCTGAGGGGCTTCATCACAAATGCGCGGTCCCACATGCGGGGGTGGGGCAAGGTCAGGCGTTCGGTGGTCAGGACCGTGTCTCCATAAGCCAGCAAATCCAGATCGAGGGTGCGGGCTCCATTTTTGATGAAACGCTCCCGGCCTCGGGCATGCTCGATGTTGAGGAGTTCTTCAAGGAGCTCTTCGGCAGGCAGGGTGGTTTCCAGAGCCACCACTGCATTCAGGTAATCGTCTTGTGCATCTGGAACACCCACAGGAACAGTGCGGTACAGGCTGGACTTGAGGGTGACTTCTCCCAGTTCATCCAGCCAGTCCAGAGCGAACTGGAAGTTGGAGACCACATCTCCGAGGTTTCCTCCAAGGGCAATCAGGGCAAGGGTCATCGGATGCGCTCCACTTCTGCGTACACATCCCGGAACACACCCGGCAAGGGGGCATGGGGTTTGTGCACCCGGATGGTGAGTTTCTGCAATTTGGGTTGCTCCAGCATCAGGCGGTCTGCAATGCTGTTGGCCAGCACCTCAATCAGGTAATAGCTTTTGACGGTCACCTCATCTTTGACGGTGCGGTACACCTTTTCATAATCAATGGTGTGGTCCACCTGATCGGGAATGCCTGCAAAGTCAAAAGAGAGTTCGGCATCCACCACAAATCTGGCACCCAAGCGGGTTTCTTCCTGATAGACCCCGTGCCGACCATGAAATTCCAGACCCGAAAGCACCACTTTCCCGAGGGGCTGCACCCTCTGGGACACCACGGTTTTCTGGCCTGTGTAATGGTAGCGGATGGCTGCACGCAAGCCTTCGTCGTTGAGGCCATCAAAGATTTCGCGGTTGTGCAGGGATTCCAGAGCACTGATCAGAAGGGACTCCGGGGTGATGTCGGGTTGCCCCAGATCTCTGGAAACCACCGAAGCCGTTTCCATGACCTCACGCACCCCCACGGACATGGCACTGGAGGTCTGGCCTTTTCTGGAAGCTGGAGGATAAATGCGGGTGAGTTTCTTCCTCAGGACCTCAAGCGTGAAGCCATAATCGTCCAGCAGGGTCTGGAAAGGATAGGTTTCCTTCAGGAGACCCAGCAGAAGGTGTTCAGTGAGGACTTCCAGATGTCCGAGGCTGTGCGCCTCTTCTCGGGCATGCTGGAAAGCGGTTCTTGCGGCTTGCGAATACTGCATACATTAAGGATTGTATATCAGGGGTTGGGATCGGGGGTGGGAGGAGGTCTTTTTGAGAGGCTCGGCAGGTCCCGCCCAATTGCCGAGAGCCTTGTAGGGGCTACGCGTGCGTCGCCTTGAAGCCGAGAGCCGAGAGCCGAGAGCCGAGAGCCGAGAGCCGAGAGCCGAGAGCCGAGATACTGTCTTTTCCCCAAAACGTCAAGGGCCAGGGTAAGCCGGATCAAAAGGCTTGCCCTGTTTCACCACCGCAAACGCGATCCGCAAGATCTTCCTCGCCAACGCACACAACGCCACCTTCCCAGGTTTTCCCCGCAAACGCAACCCACGGTAATACTCCCCCAGACGGCTCTTCGAACGAATCGCCCCCAAAGCCGCCTGATACGCCGCTTTCCTCAACGATGCATGCCCAACTTTACTCAAATGCCGCCCCGCCTCATGTTTCCCGGATTGACGCATCCGCACATCCA